>JABDMI010000085.1 GCA_013001575.1 Gammaproteobacteria bacterium | reverse complement strand
ACGGCGAATGCCTTGAGGTCAAAACTGTAGCCATCATCAACCCGTGATGGCACATAAAAAATACGACTCCCGAGTAATTCAGCTTGTGGCGCATAACTCACCCAGGATGGCGAAGGCAAAAACAGGTCGGCATCCAGAGCCAGCTGCAGGGCATAGATCAAGGCTTTACTGCCCGGTCCGATCAAAACCTGGTCCGCATTAAACAGCAAATGGTGCTTATCAGAGTAATACGCTGCAACGGCTTCACGCAACTCGGGTAAGCCTTGCGAGGGCATGTAACTTTTTGCACAAGCATGCGCCTGCAATGCCCGTTGTAATTTTTCATGCACAGCAAAACGAGACTCCCCAAAACCCATATGCAAAACGCGTTTGCCGGAAGCCCAGCGTTTTTGCACGTCCTCGTTAATCGCTAACGTTGAAGATGGTGCTTTATTTACAAAGACCGGCTTGAGATTAATCTGCATGATTTGGCAATCCAAAAATAACTGGTGTTAAAAAAAACCGGCCACAACATTTGCTGTAGCCGGTCTGATGATTCGAACTTAATCGAACATTTGTTGGTACTTATTAGAACTTATAAGAAGTTTTGAAATACCAGGACCCACCTTCATAGTTAGCCGCGCTCCGGCGAGGATACTGCAGACCCACGCTTAAACGGTTGGCATTGGGAGGACCTACCTCGTCTATGTACTCATCAAAGATATTGACAGCACCCAGACTAAACTTCAGATTTTCGGTGTACTGGAATCCAAGTTCTGCGTCAAAATATGTGGTCGCATCAATTTCGGCACTTGGGTTACTGGCCGCACCAATGGTGCCCCGCTCATCATAGTGAGCCCCATAATAATTGGCACGAACCAACATGTTCCAGCGATCACCAAAGTCGGTATTTGCGGTCAACGTGAACCGACTATTTGGATAGTTATTTTCAATATCTTCAACAGTCGAAGTGCTTACCGGAGCCACGAGTACAGTCGCACCCATATCATTCAAGGTCGGAATCTGTTTTTGATCGGTTACGTCAACCTTGTTATATGAATAAGCAAATGTAAGATCGGTAGATGTGTAGGATGACCAGTCGAAGGCTGAGGTTAACACCACATCCACACCACTGTGTTCTACATCGATTGCATTAGTATAGAAAGAAATTGTGCGTTCACCACCAGGGGCAGCTGGATCAGCTATCTGTATATCCCCTGTTCTGTAAATGCGGTCCGCAACATCGATGTTGTAATAATCAACCGTTAAATTAGTATTATCACCAATACTGGTGGTGAATCCTAAACTCAGGTTTGTTGACTCTTCTTCTTTTAACGGAGCGCCACCGGCTGAAATTGCAGCCGGATCAGTTGCAGGAATAAGTCCTTCCTCAACTTGCAATCCTGTTGCGCCATCGAAAGTTGTGATAATGGTACTCACGTTCGACTGACCAGGCGTTGGTGCATGGAAACCGGTAGACACAGCACCGCGTAGAGCTAATGCATCGTTGACACGATAGCGTGCGGCAACTTTACCATTTACCGTACTACCAAAATCAGAGAAATCTTCATATCGCAATGCATATTGCATGAGCAATGCATCGCTCACATCATGCTCAACATCACCATAGACAGCAATATTATCACGATCAAATTCCCCAGAACTTTCCGGTGTAATGCCTCTGAATCCACTGGAACCGCCACCCTCGTAAGAGTTTGGTTCACCGGCGAATGCAGTATAGGTTTCTTCGCGCCATTCAACACCATAAGCAACGTTGAGCGTATCGCTGATCGGGCGTGAGAAATCTGCATTCAAATTCAATTCGGCTTGTTCATAACCGCCCACATCGAAATCACGTTGTGGCTGACCACCTACCAGTGCGAGGTCACCGTTCAATGTATTGTTCAGCGTATAATCAAGCTCATTTTTACCGTAACCAATACTAAAGTCATAGGAAGTACCTCCGGCAAACTCGCCCTGCCTGCCAGCAACAAGACTCAGATCATTTTGTGCACCATCTAAATAAGGAGTGTAACCTGTGTTAAGCAGGTTTCCGCTAAAGCCCGAGTTACAAATCGCAATTAATGTGCTGTGACCACTACCTGAACAAGGATCAGCTGGATCCGTTAATGAACTTGGAAGAATACCATTTCGATAAAAGAATCTATATCGACCATCGGTATCTGCGTAACCAATTCGACCATACAATTCTGAACCACCCGCAAGTTCGACGCCTGAATTAACGAAAATACGCGTACCGCTGGTTTCAGGGCGTCCCCAGGTTTGTACAAGTGGCGCATCACCAAACACCGCGTCTTGACCCACACCCATAACACCTTCATCAATTAGTGCTTGGGCAACCGGACGTTGAATACCACGACTTAAAGCTTCGTTATCTACGTATTCGATACTGGCGTTTATAAAACCATTTTCGCCAGCAGCAAAACCGGCATTGGCGGCAAACTTGGTGCTGGTCTCGCCTTCATAATGCTCGCCATATTGAACTTGCAATTCGCCACCTTCGGAAGCATCTTTAGTCACAAAGTTGATCACACCGGCGATTGCATCGGAACCATATTGGGAGGCAGCACCATCACGCAAGACTTCCACGCTTTTAAGTGCGATTCCCGGGATCATCCCAACGTCCACACCATGTGCTCCGTTACCGGCAGCGGGAGCAAAGAATTGCACCAGAGCCGAACGATGGCGACGCTTGCCATCAACCAGAACCAAAGTCTGATCAGGGGCCGTGCCACGTAATGAAGTTGGTCGTACGAATGCACTACCATCACCCGTGGCCGGGGTTGCGGTATATGACGGTATCGCAGCTTTCAGGTTATCGGTCAGATCCGCGGTACTGCCGAGGGCATTGAAATCTTCGGCAGAGATCACATCCACAGGAACCGTGGAGTCGGCAGCGGTTCGCGGTTTGGCGCTCCGGGTACCAATGGTAATCACTTCTTCGATCACATTATCGGCAGCATAGGTCGGGCTTTGCAGCAGACCCATGGATGCAGCAACAGCAGCAACCAGACTTATTTTTTTCCAATTTTGCTTCATTATCAAAACCTCATTTTTATAGATGGAACAATGCAAATTATTGCCAATTTTTCAATAAACGTTTCAGCGTTTCTTATGAGAGAGAAACATTTGTTTCACTGATGTTACAATCACAACACAAATGTATCATTCATTATAGGCTGAAATACAACACTTTTCGAATATTTATGACAAACAAAGCAAAAACAACTTTAAATTTTGTTGAAGTTATGCAACAACTTTCCGACATACTGGGTGAATCTGCGCCACAACAGTACAAAGCGGTGAAATATATACTCGATCACCCCGAGGATGTTGCCTTGAAATCGATGCGTCACATTGCCAGGGATGCCGGGGTTAAGCCCACAACGATCAGTCGTTTGAGCAAAAATCTGGGCTTTAATAAATACGCGGAATTTCGCGCGCCCTTTGTTCAGAGGCTGACAAAACCTGACACCGATTTTGTATCACGCCTTGAAAATGTTCAGCAGCAAGGATCAAAAAATATTACCGCCTTGTTTGAGCAAATTCGCGAACAAGATATTGCAAACATTCAATCCAGTCTGGCTAATGACAAACTCTTGGAATTACTCGCTTCAACCGAAACCCTGAATGCCAGTGAACGAGTGTATATTTTAGGCTTACG
>JABDMI010000084.1 GCA_013001575.1 Gammaproteobacteria bacterium | reverse complement strand
GCATTGAATCGTTTTCCTTCCGATTCCAGATGATACACGCCGTCCTGATAGAACTCGGAACTGGCCACATCCAGGCCCAGAAAAATATCTTTACCTAATGTATAGCCGGCATTACCCACGGCTTCGGAAATGACTTCCAGGGCGGCCGCATTAGAGGGTAGATCAGGTGCGAAACCACCCTCATCACCCACCGCGGTATTCAGGCCACGCGCGCTGAGAACTTTTTTCAAATGATGAAATATTTCTGCACCATAACGAAGTGCTTCGCGAAAACTCGGTGCACCAACCGGCAAGACCATGAATTCCTGTATATCCACACTATTGTCGGCATGCTCGCCACCATTAATGATATTCATCATCGGAACGGGCATGTTGACCGAAGTCTCGGTGCCTAGATACTGGAACAAGGATTGATTATTGGCGCCGGCTGCGGCTTTTGCGTTGGCTAAAGACACGGCCAGGATCGCGTTGGCACCAAGCCTGGATTTATTTTCAGTACCATCGAGATCCCGCATGATCTGGTCGATACTGCTTTGATCACTGCTGTCCAAGCCCATGAGTGCGTCTCGAATCTCGGTATTCACAAATTCAACCGCATTCAAAACACCTTTACCCAAATAGCGCTTGGCATCTCCATCGCGTAATTCAACCGCTTCACGACTGCCTGTTGAGGCACCACTTGGAACACCGGCACGCCCGGTGATCTTGCCATTCACAATAACATCGGCTTCTACGGTCGGATTGCCCCGTGAATCAATAATCTCGCGACCACGAATATCTGTAATTTTGCTCATTCAAAAACTCCGCTGATACTTTTAAATTCAGTGTATAAATTAAACTGTGTCTTCCAAATAGGATTGTGATTTAACAACCTTATCCAGGGCAACCAAATTGGTGAGTAATTCTTCCAGTCGCCCGAGGGGCCATGCATTCGGGCCATCGCTCAAGGCCTTGGACGGATCCGGATGCGTTTCCATGAACAAGCCTGCTACACCAACCGCTACTGCAGCGCGCGCCAACACCGGTATAAACTCACGTTGCCCGCCAGAAGCCGAGCCTTTGGCTCCCGGTAATTGCACGGAATGGGTAGCATCGAAAACCACGGGTGCATTGCTGGCTCGCATGATCGCAAGTGAGCGCATATCCGAGACCAGATTATTGTAACCAAACATGTAGCCACGTTCGCACACCATGATCTGTTCATTGCCGGTTGAGCGCGCCTTATCGACCACGTTTTGCATTTCCCACGGCGACAAAAACTGTCCTTTTTTAATATTAATAGGACGCATGGTTTCAGCGACCTTAAGAATATAATTCGTCTGACGACACAAAAATGCCGGGGTTTGCAATACATCAACCACATCCGCTACTTCTTGCATCGGCGTATCTTCATGCACATCGGTAAGTACGGGCACAACAATTTGTTTTTTCACTTCGGCCAGAATACGCAGCCCTTCGTCAATACCCGGCCCACGAAAAGACCCCTTGGATGAACGGTTGGCCTTGTCGAATGAGGATTTATAAATAAAATTAACCCCTAAGCGCGCCGTGATCTCTTTGAGCTGGCCTGCGGTATCCAGTGCCAGTTGCTCACTTTCGATGGCGCACGGCCCGGCGATTAAAAATATCGGCGAACGGTTATCAGTTTCAAAATGACATAATTTCATAGAGCGATCTCAATCAGGGTTGGCTTATGGTCGTATTATTTGTTTTCCGCGTAATTTCTCGCAGCTTGCACAAAGGATTTGAATAAGGGGTGTCCATCACGCGGGTTGGATGTGAACTCGGGGTGAAACTGGGTAGCAACAAACCATGGATGTGCAGGAATTTCGACAACTTCCACAAGGTTATCGGACGAGCGCCCGGAAAATACCATTCCCTTGTTTTCCATTTCCTGAATAAAGTTATTATTGAATTCGTAACGGTGACGATGGCGCTCATGGATCACATCATTCCCGTAAATTTCACGTATCAAGGTATCGGGCAAGAGTGTAATGTCTTGCGCGCCCAAACGCATGGTGCCGCCCAGGTCGGATTCTGAATCGCGTGCTTGTGCTTCACCACTGATATCTTGCCACTCGGTAATCAGGGCAATAACCGGATTGGCCGTAGTCTGATCAAATTCAGTGCTGTTGGCATCTTTCCAGCCATTTAGGTTGCGCGCGGCTTCGATAACCGCGACTTGCATGCCCAGACAAATGCCTAAATAGGGAATATTATTTTCACGGGCGAACTGCACAGCTTTAACCTTGCCTTCTACACCTCTTTCACCAAAGCCGCCTGGAACCAGAATCGCATCAAGCGAACGCAGACGATCAAGGCCACTGCTTTCAAAATCTTCTGCTTCGATGTAATGGATATTTACTTTTGTGGCCGTATGTATTCCGGCATGCATCAAAGCTTCGTTCAAGGACATGTATGAGTCGCGCAAGTGCATGTATTTTCCAACCATGCCGATGTCGATCGTTGCTGTAAATGAAGTTTTAGCATTCACCACTTTGTCCCAGATCGTAAGATCGGCTTCGGGTGCAGTAATTGAGAAGTGCTCCAGCACAATATCGTCAAGATCCTGTGCGTGTAACAAACGGGGAATACCGTAAATATCATCGGCGTCATTAGCAGAGATAACCGCCTCTTCCCGCACATTGGTAAACAATGCAATTTTTGAGCGGTGTGCAGCTGGCAAAGGCTTTTCAGAACGGCACAATAAAATATCTGGCTGTATACCGATCGAACGCAATTCTTTAACCGAATGTTGGGTGGGTTTGGTTTTGATCTCGCCCGCAGTTTTAATGAATGGCACCAAAGTTAAATGCAAGAACAAGCAGTTTTTCCGCCCCAGTTCAACGCCTAGCTGGCGAATGGCTTCCAAAAATGGCAATGATTCAATATCACCGACGGTACCACCGATCTCAACCAGACAAATATCGGCATCATTACTACCTGCCTTGATCTTGGTTTTGATCTCGTCGGTAATGTGTGGAATAACCTGGACCGTCGCGCCCAGATAATCACCGACACGTTCTTTTTTTAATACATCCTGATACACACGGCCAGTAGTGAAGTTACTGTTTTTGGATGTGGTGATATTTACAAAACGCTCATAGTGACCGAGATCCAGATCGGTCTCTGCCCCGTCATGGGTCACGAAGACCTCACCGTGTTGAAACGGACTCATGGTACCGGGATCCACATTGATATACGGGTCGAGCTTCATCATGCTGACCGTAATGCCGCGAGCTTCAAGAAGTGCGCCCAATGAGGCTGAAGAAATACCTTTGCCGAGTGAAGAGACCACTCCGCCGGTTACAAAAATGAAACGAGTCATAAAAAAGAATCCGCCAATAAAAAAAGCGCCAAGCATGAGTCCTGCGAAACTGCCAAGCGCGTGTTAAGACGGAATGAAATTTTACCCTAGAGCGGGGTCTGGCTCAATTTAGCTTGCTCCCTGATCGGCAAAAATTGCCGGACGATTTGCCCATTGCACCTGAAAACCTCGGGTTTTTTGCTGTTCCAGCCAATCGGCATCGACCCACAGATCCGCCACTGCGACCAGGTCTCCGCCATCAAACAGTAAAGGTATGCGCGAACGCATCCATGGGAAAACCCGCTTTTCATTGAATAATTGCTTAAGCGATCTGCTTGGCTGGGTAATTTTACAGCGAATCTTCTCCCCGCCAACACGAAATCTGACTTGCAAGGATGGCGCTTCCCGGTCGTTCGAGGCAAATGACAAACTTCCATATTTTTCAGGCAAAACCAGGGATTGCCCGGCACATAATTCTTGTCCATGCAGGGCCTGTAATGCTGAGTCCGGAAAACACCTCATTATATAAACTTTATTCTGGTAAGCGCGTATCTCAACATTTGACCAACTGATCCGGGTATTGGATTCCGGGCTTGTGTTCAGGATCTGTTTCTGAATCTCGTTAAGAATTTTTGTACTCGGTTGTTGGTGCCCGCATAATTCTACCCATTGCCTGAGCAACAAGGGTTGTAACTCCACCGCTTGCTGCAGGAATTCGTTGATGTGCAATACATTCCCAATGACCAGCTTGTGTAATTTCTTTTCCAGAATCTCCGACAAAACCTTATGCTCAGTGGCAATATGTTGAATACTGCGCAATATTGACTGGTCAGACCCGGGCCAGCGTTGTTGCAACAATGGCAAGATGGCCTGTCGCAAATAATTACGGTCGAAGCGCTCACTCAAATTACTCGGATCATCGATATATTCAATTTTGTGTTGTTGTGCGTAAGCAAGTAATTGTTGACGCGACAGATGCAAAAACGGTCGCGCTAATTTACCGGCCCCGAAGTCTTGCACATGTTGCATTGACCCCAGGCCTTTGGGACCAGCCCCGCGCAATAACTGCAGAAAAAAAGTTTCGATCTGGTCATCCGCGTGATGCGCGGTGAGTAAATACGTTTTGCTTTCGATACATTTGTGGAAAACCTCATAGCGGGCATGACGCGCCATTGCCTCTATGCTTTCACCCGAGTTTTCATCGATACAGACCTGTTTAATCTTAAGGGGTACCTGGTATGCCATGCATTGATCATTACAAAAATCGGAAAATTGTGTTGAAGCATTTTGCAGTTGATGATCAACGTGTATTGCAGAGAGTGAGAAATTGTATTGCGAACAGCATTTCCTCAAAGCGTGTAAAAGCACCGATGAATCAAGACCGCCACTGTACGCGAGCAAAATTTTGTCAGGAGGATCGGTCAGCTGCCCAAAAAAAGATTCCAGATTCTCAGAAATTAGACACTGCACAGGAATCAAGCCACACTACTTTTTGCGTTTATTTGTACACGCCGAAATTACGCAACTTTTGATAACGTGATTCGAGTAACTCAGACGTTTCCACCCCGTCCAGCTCTTCAAGTGACTTTGACAGTTGCGCTGCCAGTGCATCTGCGGCTTTATCGTAGTCACGATGTGCGCCACCCAGAGGTTCAGTGATCACACTGTCGATCAATCCGTGCTTGATCAATTGCGGGGCGGTAATTTGCATGGCTTCAGCCGCGTCTTTGATCTTTTCGGCATTTTTCCACAAGATCGATGCGCAACCTTCGGGAGAGATCACCGAATATATACTGTATTGCAACATCAAAACACGATCGCCAACACCAATGGCCAGCGCGCCACCGGACCCGCCTTCACCGATCACAGTACAAATAACCGGAACCTTGAGTTGCGCCATGACCTGTAAATTTTTTGCGATTGCCTCACTTTGGCCGCGCTCTTCAGCCCCCACTCCCGGATAGGCGCCAGGCGTATCTATAAAAGTCAGAACCGGGAGATTAAAACGCTCGGCCATTTGCATGATGCGCATGGCTTTACGATAACCTTCAGGTCGCGGCATACCAAAGTTACGGCGAATTTTTTCTTTGGTGTCGCGTGCTTTTTGATGACCAATGATCGCGACTGGTCTACCGTTTAATCGGGCCAATGCAGTAATAATCGCCGCATCGTCGGCGAACAAACGATCACCATGAATTTCTTCGAAGTCGGTGAAAATACGCTTCACATAATCCAGGGTATACGGACGCTGCGGGTGTCTGGCCATGCGTGCAACTTGCCAGGCATCCAGATTAGAAAAAATTGATTTGGTTAAAGCATCGCTTTTACCTTGCAAGCGCCTGATCTCGTCCGAGATGTTGATCTCTGAGTCGTTTTCCACAAAGCGCAATTCTGCGATCTTGGCTTCAAGCTCGGCAATGGGTTGTTCGAAGTCCAGAAAATTGATATTCATTGATGAAAATATATTAGGTTTAATTAATTAATGCATTAGTTTATCGAAAACATCGCGCTGATACTGGATTCTGACATTTTTTTTGCCCAATATCTTTTGCAGATTTTCGACCATGAGCTTATTCGGAGTAACTCGCCAGGCATCGCCAAACTCGATCTGTGCGCCGGATCTGTCATTCTGATACGCCATGACAATTCTGCAGTTTCCGTCCAGATGTGGCTCCAAACTTGATTGCAACCGTGTCAATAACTCTTCATATTCGATTGAATCCGAAGCTGTGTTTTTATAGCGAATAACCAGTCTTCCGGCAAATTGATCACGCGCCTCTTCAAGGTCATAAACTTTATCGCCGGTAATTTTAAAATCATTCAAATAGTCGTCAAACGCTATTTTTCCGGCAATCACCAATATGCGATCCTTTACCAGGACATGGCGATACTTTTCATAGGTCTCTTCGAATAAACCGACTTCAATGCGATCGGTGTCATCATCCAGCACCAAACTAAATCGCGAACCTCTTTTGCGCATATCAACGACCAGGCCAGCAATTAATGTAGGAGCTCCTCCACCCCTGACATAACGCTTTTCATTCTCAACCGGAGTATGGTTATCGGCGGCGTGTTGCTTGACCGACTTGATAGTATTACCGGTCATATTGGCCAACTCATGTGCAACCAGGTCGATTGGATGACCACTCAAATACAGGCCCAGGGCCTGTTTTTCGGCGGATAATAAAATATCCTGTTTCCATTCCTCGACTTTGTCGACCTTAACTGTCGCCTGGGTATCGGAACCCGAGGCAAACCCGAACATGTCATGCATGCCGGAATTCTGGTCGGCGAATTGTTGTTGACCCAGCCTGATCGCAGCTTCAATATTTTTCATACAAGAGGCCCGGTTTAATCCCAGGCAATCAAAAGCACCCGCATTGATCAAGGCCTCATAGGTTCGACGGCTGAGTTTAATATGCGCACAACGTTGACAAAATTCGTGTAGATCATTGAAAACACCTTGTTCGTCGCGTTCAGCGATTAAAGCATCGATCACTGCATGACCTACGCCCTTGATCGCACCTAAACCGTAACGAATAGCGGCTTCACCCGCCACGGTAAAGCGATAAGCGGAATCATTCACACTGGGCGGTAATATTTTAATTTTGAGATCAAGACAATCATCCTTAAGACTGACCATTTTATCGGTATGGTCCATGTCCGCACTCATGACAGACGCCATAAAGTGTGCCGGGTAATAGTGCTTTAACCACGCAGTTTGGTACGAGATCAAGGCATAAGCGGCCGAATGTGATTTATTAAAGCCGTAATCAGCAAATTTCTCCATTAAGTCAAAAACATTATTCGCAACTCGCGCATCAACTTCTTTCTCCTGGGCACCAGCCAGAAAAATACTTCGCTGTTTAACCATTTCTGACTTTTTCTTTTTACCCATAGCACGACGTAACAGATCCGCACCGCCTAAACTGTATCCTCCGAGGATCTGGGCAATTTGCATAACCTGTTCTTGATACAGAATAACGCCGTAAGTGGGCTTAAGAATATCTTCCAGTAACGGGTGGGGGAAATCCACTACTTCACGCCCGTGTTTGCGGGCCACAAAGGTATGGTGCATACCTGCATTCAATGGTCCGGGACGATACAGGGCTAAAAGAGCCACGATCTCATCAAAGTTTTCCGGCTCCAACTCTTTGATGAGCTTTTGCATACCCGCCGATTCCAGTTGAAAGATCGCCTTGGTCTGGCCGCTAGCCAGGAATCGGTAAGTTGCCTGATCATCCAATGGCACGGCGTTTATATCAAACTCGGGATTAGCCAGTTGTGTATCCGCCTTGATCAATTTTACAGCGTTATCGATAATGGTCAGGGTTTTGAGTCCGAGGAAGTCAAATTTGACCAATCCGATCTTTTCAGCATCATCTTTATCAAACTGACAGACCGGATGTTCCTGTCCGCCATCTTCACAATATAGTGGCATGTAATGCGTCAGTGGCTCAGGTCCGATCACGATTCCCCCGGCGTGTTTACCGGCATTACGCGCGATACCCTCCAGAGCTTTGGCCATGTTCAACAAATTTGTGACTTCGTCATTCTCTGCATACAATCTTTGTAACTCAGGCTCCTCTTTGAGTGCCTTATCCAGGGTCATGTCGACTGCAAACGGTATTAATTTGGCAATTCGATCGGCAAATCCGTAACTGTGACCTTGCACTCTTGCCACATCACGTACCACCGCCTTGGCCGCCATGGTGCCAAAAGTAATGATCTGCGACACGTGCCCACGTCCATACTTTTGCGCCACATAGTCAATTACCCGATCACGTCCGCGAATACAGAAATCAATATCAAAATCCGGCATAGACACACGTTCAGGATTGAGAAAACGCTCGAATAAGAGATCGTACTCGAGGGGATCCAGATCGGTAATGCCCAATACATAGGCCACCAAGGAACCCGCGCCGGAACCACGTCCCGGCCCAACCGGTATGTCATTATTCTTCGACCACTGGATGAAGTCGGCCACGATCAGGAAATACCCGGAAAAGCCCATGCCCACGATGACGTCCAGTTCAATTTGTAAACGTTCTTCGTATTCCGCGCGTTTAAGGACTAATTCTTCCGGACTCAAAATTTGCTGTAATTTTTTTTCTAGTCTTTGTTTAGAGTCGGAAATTAAAAACTCATCTGTGGTGCTTCCATGCGGCACAGGGAATGCCGGTAACACGGTTTGCCCTTGTTCGATCTCAAGATTACAGCGCTTGGCAATCTCTAGAGTATTTTGCAATGCGCTGGGAATATCGGAAAACAGTTCCTGCATTTCATCTGCAGTGCGTAAATATTGCTGTGCGGTGTAATGCTTGGGTCGTCGTTGATCGTCCAGTGTATATCCCTGGTTAATGGCGACCCGCACCTCATGTGCATTGAAGTCATCGGCATTTAAAAAGCGCACATCATTCATGGCCACCACTGGAACACTTAAGGCGTGGGCAATCTGACAGGCACTGTGCACCGCCCTGGCTTCGTCTTTTTTGCCTAAACGTGTCAAGCCCAGGTAAAAACGCTCGGGAAAGGCTTGTATCCAGGGAGCAAGTTCCGGAATTTGAGTCTTGCCTTTTTTCAAGGCGGCGTTGTATAAACCGTAGTTTGCCCCACTGATCGCGAGCAAGCCGTCGGTTCTTGCCATGACCCATTCACTTTGTAATAAAGGTTTTCCTGTTTGTTGACCTTGTAAATACGCCCTGGAAATTAATTGGCATAAATTCTGATAACCGCTGCGGTTTTGGCAAAGTAAAGTAAGAACATAACGATTGCCTTTTTCTTCAACCACCACGTCTGCACCAATAATTGGTTTGATGCCGTTATTTGACATTGCATTAAAAAACTTTACCGCGGCAAACAGATTGACGGCATCGGTCATGGCCACGGCCGGCATTTTCAATTCACGCAAACGACTGGCAAGCTTGGGCGTACGAATAATACTGTCTACCAGGGAATGCTCGGTATGCAGATTTAAATGAACGAATTGTGTTGAAGTATCTATCACGCTAATTAGAGTTTATTTGAATCCACTTGAAGATCAGGAATGTTTTAAGGGTGCAAAACTTTGACGATGCTGAGGACAGGGCCCACATTCCCTTAGCATAGCCAAGTGAGCCTTGGTTGGGTAGCCCTTATGTTGCGCAAAGCCATAATCTGGATAATTTTCATGCATATCCAGGCACATTTTGTCGCGCGTAACCTTGGCCAAGACTGAAGCAGCACTGATCACAGGCACTTTGGAGTCGCCTTTTATAATCGCGTGCCCGTCAGCATGTTTCCAGGCTTGGGGTAAGCGTGGCAATTTATTGCCATCCACCAATACCTGTGAAGCCGTGAATGGTAATGCCAACAAGCAGCGTCGCATTGCAAGTAAACTGGCTTGTAATATATTTATTGAATCAATTTCCTCACGATCAGACCAGGCTACAGACCAGGCTAGCGCTTCACGGGTGATGACGGGAAACAATGAATTGCGTTTGTGTTCAGTTAGTTTTTTAGAGTCATTCAATTCACCCAGACCTGCTTTTCGCAAATCAAGATTGATGGGGAAAATTACCGCTGCTGCAACCACGGCGCCAGCCAAGGGACCTCGCCCGGCCTCATCAAGCCCGACCTGTAAACTGTTTGACTGGATGAAATCTAACTCAAATGTTTGCATGTTTCATGTGTTGCAGCTGTTTAATTACGATTGAGGCCACTTTATTGTCAGTATTCTGTTGCAAGACCGCATGCAGCTGTTTGAATTCTTGTTGCATCGCCAGTCTTTTATCGGAATTTTCCAAAAGCTGAATGATCTCGGCGCTTAAGCGTTGCGGCGTGAGTTCATTTTGAATGATTTCGGCGACCAGTGACTGGTTTGCCAGGATATTCGGCAAAGCAAAATACCGGGTTTTTAAGGCATTGGTCATGCGCAACAAAAAAGCCGTACTCCTTGCAAGCTGATAGCCGACAACCATTGGACAATGATGCAGCATGGCTTCAAGGGTGGCCGTTCCGGAAGCGATTAAGGCACAGTCTGACTGGGCAAGGATTTGTCCGGCATTAGCTTTTTCAATGACAATTGCAGCCTGTGGCGCATGCCGAAGTATTAACTTCTCTAAAAAAGGAATAAATGTCTCTTTTGCCGCTGGAATATGAAAGCTTGCTTGTGGATAACGCTTTGCCAATATTGCCACAGTTTGCAAAAAAGGTATTGCGAGCTTATTCAATTCGCCCTGACGACTGCCCGGCAAGACTGCGATTTGAAACGCACCGGATGTATCCTTATTTGGATTGATCTCTTTATTCTGGATCTTGTCAGCCATCGGATGACCGACAAAATGCGCTGTAACATTTGTTTCAGAATAGTATTCAGGCTCGAAAGGTAACAGGCAAAACAGATCGTCGACTGCTTTGGCTATGCCTTTGACGCGACCTTCTCGCCATGCCCACACCGAGGGGGATACATAATGCATGGTATGCACGCCGGACTGTTTGAGAACTTTAGCAACACGTAAGGTAAAATCAGGTGCATCGATACCAATAAACAGATCGGGCGGATTGGACTGCCAACGTTTTATCACATTTTTCTTTATTGACAGCAGTCTTGGCAGGTGAGAAACAACCTCACTTAATCCCATCACTGCCAGATCATCGGCAGCATACCAGGCTTCGCAATTTGCCTGTTGCATGTGAGGCCCGGCAATACCCTCGAATTTCACATCGGGATAACGAGAGAGTATGGCCTTGATCAGTCCGGCACCAAGCAAGTCGCCAGACAATTCTCCTGCAATTATTCCGACGCGCTGCATGTAAAGTTACATTGGGCTTTAACGAACAATACTGCGGGTGCTGTCGGCAAAAAACGCATTAAAAACTTTCAATACATTGTGCTCTTGTGACAATTCAGAAATCCGTAATTTTGCTTCGTCCAGTTTCAGGTCATTGCGGTACAGGAACCGATAGGCTTGCATAATGGCCTTGATCTCTTCCGCGTTAAAACCACGACGCTTTAAACCTTCTTTATTTATGCCACGCGGGCTGGCCGGATGCCCACTGGTCATCACATACGGTGGAACGTCTCGTGAAAGTCCGGTATCAAAGGCCATAAAACTGTGAGTTCCTATCCGTACAAACTGGTGCACCTTGGTAAAGCCGCCAAGTATTGCGTGATCACCAACATGCACATGCCCTGCCAGGGTTGTATTGTTGGCCAAAATCACGTGATCACCAATTTGGCAATCATGCGCTACGTGCACATAGGCCATTAATAAATTGTTATTACCAATGCGGGTGGCAAAAGCATCTTGCGCGGTGCCGCGATTTAGCGAGCAATATTCACGAATTACATTATTATCACCAATGTGCAATTCGGTGGGTTCGCCAGCGTATTTTTTATCTTGGGGAGCGTCGCCAATACACGCGAATGAGAATATATGATTGAGCTTGCCGATGCGTGTTGGACCTTTGATCACGACATGCGGCTCAATAATGCTCTCGGCCCCAATAGAAACATTCGCACCAATGATTGCATAAGCACCTATCTTGGCGCTGGGATGAATGTCGGCACTTGGATCAATAATAGCGCTAGGGTGAATATTTTCTACTGTATTCATGAGGATATTGTTAATTGGTTATTCGGAATTATATAGTCGTGGGAGCACACATTAATTCGGCGCTGGCAGCCAATTGTCCATTCACACTGGCTGTTGCTTCAAATTTCCAAATGCTGCGTCTGCGCTTGATCAGTTTTGCATTAATAATGATCTGGTCACCTGGTCCGACCTGACGCTTGAAACGCGCTTTATCGATACCGGCAAATACATACAAGGTATTTCCATCCGGAGCAGCGCCTACAGTTTTAAAGGCCAGAATGCCGGTTGCCTGCGCCATGGCTTCGATAATCAACACTCCTGGCATTACCGGTCGCTGGGGAAAATGGCCGGTAAAAAACGGCTCGTTTATAGTGACATTTTTGAGTGCCGTGATCGACTCACCGGGATGGCAAGCTGTTACCTTATCTACTAATAGCAAGGGATAACGGTGTGGCAATTGTTTCAGGATATCGTGAATATCCATGCTTAGAACATCTTGATCAGATTTATTTTCCATGCCAAGTCCCCAGAATACTTGTATATTTACTTGTTGAGTTCAAGTTGATCTTATTTATCTTTTTCCAGTTTTTTGATGCGCTTGGCCAATTCATTCAAACGCTTGAACTGTGCCACATTACGCATCCACTCTTTTGCTCCGGCAAATGTAAAACCACCGGCGCCACTGTAAACTCCCTTTTCAGTGATTGATGAAGTGATGACAGTACTTGAATTGATAATTACATCATCACAGATCTCTATATGTCCAACAAAACCTGCGCGACCACCGATCATGCAGCGTTTACCGATTGTGGTACTGCCTGAAATACCTGTACAGGCTGCAATAACCGTGTGTTCACCAATGCGTACATTATGGCCTATCTGGATCAGGTTATCGAGCTTCACGCCATTCTCAATTACAGTATCTTCAAGTGTACCTCTGTCTACAGTGGTGTTGGCTCCGATCTCGACACTATTTCCGATGAGCACATTTCCGATCTGGGGAATTTTGACAAACCCGTCTACATCCGGAGCTTGACCAAAACCGTCTCCCCCAATAACAACACCGGAATGAATTATACAATCTGATCCAAGCATTGAACCATGCTGAATAGTCACATTAGGTGCGATTGTGCAGTTATTACCTAGTGTGACGTTTTTGCCAATAAAACTGTTGGCAGCGATGGAAACGTTTTCACCTAATTGAACATTTTCCTCAATCACCACATTTGGCCCGATACAAACTGAATCAGGGATATGCGAGGCCAATATGACGGCAGTTGCATGCACCCCAATTGGAGCACGTTGTGGAGGGTGGAAGAGCTGTGCAATTCGCGCATAAGTTGCGTATGGGTTTGCGCAAACAAGTGCGTCAACAGCACATGAATCAAGCGCATCGCGTTTCAATATAACTGCGCTGGCCTGCGTTAGTCTTAACTCACTCAGGTATTTTTTGTTGGTGAAAAACGAGATATCGCCAGCCGAGGCTGACGATAACGTGGCAATTGAGTTAATTTGCTGAGCGGGATCTCCGCGCAGCTCACAACCAAATTTGACGGCTAACTCACCAAGAGTAAAAGACATGTCAAAATGAAATTACTAAATTAACGTAAGCGGGCCAAAACTTTATCTGTAATGTCCAGTGCGGCTTTGGCATAAATAACACCTTCGCTCAATACCAGATCATAACCCTGTTCCTGCGCCAGACCATTTACCTGAGTCATCAGAGTTTTGTTTAGCTCACCAAGTTTTTCATTTCGCTTTAAATTGAACTCTTGCAGTAATTGCTTTTCTTTGGCATTAAATTCAATCTGCTTATTGCGAAACTCTTCAGATTTGGCACGCTTTTGATCATCACTCATCACATCGAAATCGCGCTCGACTTGTTGTTTAAGTGCAATTAATTCCTGCTCGACCTCTTTTTGTTTTGCCTTTAACTGGGCTGCTTTTGACTCGTACTCTTTCTGGATCGCGGCTGTTGCCGTTTTAACCTGTGGAGCTTCTGCCAATAGGCGTGGGAAATTTACCACTGCGATTTTTACTTCCGCTTGAACGGCAATTGATGTACCAAGCATGATACTTAACAGTGCGAAGATAACTAACTTTTTCATAATTTACTCTCTAAAAATAAAACAAATTAAACTGATTGTGAATAGGATCAAAAACCCTGACTAATATTGAATTGCAGGCGTTCTACATCATCACCAACAAAATCATGTAATGGATAACCGTAACTCAACCCGATCAAACCCATTGGCGAAAGCCACTCCACTGAGACACCGGCCGAGGCACGAAAGTTCTCGATATCGAATTTTACGTCTTGACGGGGAAACAAATGTGAATTCCCTTGATAGAAAACACCTCCAGCATCCGCAAATATACTGTAGCGCATAGTGCCCTTAACTTTCTCTGGCACGGGCAAATACAAGTCTAAGCTATTGATTACCCTGAGGTTTCCTCCAAATGGAAAACCATTCGTATCTCGCGGTCCTAAATAGCTTTCCCTGAAGCCACGCACATTCACAGAATTACTGGAAAACAGATTATTTGAAGGTGGTAGCATCGTGGTGTCACCATAATCTTCTGCAAAGGCAAAATCTCCGGTGTATTTCAGGGTAATGCTGTTGCCAATTGGGAAGTATCGAAGATACTGAAATGCGGCTGAATAGAACTCAACATCGCTACCCGGAATTGATCCTGACAAATTTGCACTGATCTGTTGACCACGAGTCGCAAATAGATAGTTATTCAGACTATTGTAGTTATAACCCAAAGACAACTGGAAATTATTATAGTCCGTACCAAAAATTGGAATATTTATCTCAGACTGTGTGAAGGGATTAAATAAACTTACATTGCGTTCAAATGGATCGCCATTTTGTGTGACGAACTCCAACTGTTGTCGGGAACTTTGTGAACTGGTAAGCAAACGGTTTACAGAATAACTACCACCAAACCTGAAACTGGAAAGTTCAGATAATGGATAACCGTAGATCAGAGACAATTGTCCGTTCTCACTTTCGATATCCGAACTACTTCGGGTAAATGCGCTGGACTTAAAGTATGACAAGCCGATTGATCGACTAACACCATTGTCGGTGTAATAAGGATTTGTGTATGAAGTGCTTAAGCCTTTGCGAAAATCACTGATCGACACGTTTGTTGCTACATTATTACCGGTTCCAAAGAAGTTGGTGTTGGTAAAACCCCCACCAAATATCAGCCCACTGGTGTCAGAATAACCCGCACTCAAGTTAAAATCACCTGGTTGGCCAGGCTCGATTTTTACAATGACATCCACTCTGTCTGCTTTACCGGGAACCGGCACGGTATCAATTTCGGCGGATTTCACATATGGAAGACGCTGTAGACGAAATTTGGTTCGTTCAACATTTTCCAATGGCCCGCCTTCATAAAACCTCAATTGACGACGCAAGACTTCGTCATAGGTGCCTGACAAGCCTTCTATCACCACGGTGTTTACAAACACTTTTTTACCAGGCTTGATAAGCATAGTGAAATCGGCAATTTTGGCTTCTTTATTCAGTGTTGGTATCGGTTCCGCCTCAGCATTGGCATATCCCATATTGCCCAATATTGTTGTCGCATATTCAGAAATGCCCTCTAGTTTACCGAATGAAAAAATTTCACCTTCGAGCGCATCGAGGAGTTTTTGGATGCCTTCTGAACTTAATATTTCACCTTCGTTTATCAAGCTTGCTTTTCCGAAGTTATATAAATCCCCTTCAAATACATCAATAGTCAAGAATATCGACTTTTTATCCGGTGATATTGTGACCTGTAAATTCTCAATGGCAAATTCGGCGTAACCATTGTCCAAATAGAACGAGCGTAGAGTTTCAATGTCACCGTTGAGGGTTTGTTTGGAAAAATTATCGTCGCTGCGAATAAAAGATAACAAGTTTGTTGACTTGGTCTCCATTTGATCACGCAAAACCTCATCAGAAAAGACCGTATTACCTGTAAAATTAATGGCCTTGATCTTGCTGTAATCGCCCTCTTTGATCTCAATATCAATGTCAACCGTATTATTTCCGAGATCTTTTATTTTGGCCTCGATCTCGGCGGAATACTTTCCCTGATCGTAGTAACCGCTTTTAAGGGCGGATTCAATCTCGTTAACAATGTTTTTCTTTAATGGACGACCTTTGGAAATACTGGACTGTACGAGTGATGATTCAATGTCTTCATCTTTAATGGCCTTATTGCCTTCTACATCCACTGAACTGATCACAGGACGCTCTTTGATACGCACGACCAGAACATCGCCTTCGCGTTCAAACTGGATGTCATCAAACAGTTCTGTTCGATACAAGGCACGAATTGCTCGCGACATACGGGCACGACTAACTGTTTCACCGGGATTGATCCCCAGATACGTTAATACAGTGCCTTCTTCAAGACGCTGCATGCCCTCGACACGAATGTCACGAATTGTAAAATCTTCGGCGATAACCGTTGTTGTGGTCAGCAGGGTTGCTGCCAGTAACAAGATCAGTTTTTTCATTATTATCCCAAGACAGAAATTATTCAGTTTCTATACCGTAATTACCCTCAATTAAAAGAGTAAACGCTCAATGTCATTATAAATAGCCAATCCCATGATCAAGACAATGCTTAATATTCCCGCGTACTGGAAGAGCAATTCAGTCCGCAATGAGACTGGAGAGCCTTTCACAAGTTCCATTAGGTTAAACACGATCTGACCGCCATCCAACATGGGCACCGGAAGCAAATTTACGATTCCCAAAGCAATACTTATCAAGGCGAGAAATTTTATAAAGTAATCCAAGCCCAGTTGGATCGATGTACCCGCTTGTTCAGCAATACTAAATGGCCCACTCAGGTTTTTGACTGAAACTTTACCCAACACCATCTCCCTGAACATTTTCAGACTCAGGGCACTCATTGCATAGGTACTTTTGCAGGCTTGAACGAAACTGGCTATTGGGCCATAACGCACCTTGGTGCGCATTTGTTCAAAAACGTCTTGTGGCATCCGTAATGACGCGCCAATTATACCTATGTTCTTGTCATTTATAAGCTTTTCAGACACTTTCAGGGTCACACGACGCTCTGTGTTGTGCCTTTCGACGAGAAGACTAACCGACTGATTGGGCATTTTCTGAATGTCGCTGATGAAACTTTGCACACTTGTGACTTTCTGGTTGTTCAAGGCAAGGATTTTGTCTCCCTTTAGTAACCCAGCCTGGGCCGCTGCTGTGTCGTCTTGTATTGCCGCAATCTCGGGAGAATACTCAGGCAGCCATATCTGGATACCAAGGCCTTGCAGCAACATCCTGGAGTCATCCATTTTGGCAACTTCAGGACTTACCGCAACAGAGATTCTTCGCGAAATATTATTGCGTTCGACTGTCAGGTTTAACTCGTCTGAGCTGATCACACCATCAACCAGATTTAGCACCAGGTCTTCAAAAGCGCGCACCGCATGACCATTTACATGCGTGACGCGATCACCTGATTGCAATCCCGCAGTGGCGGCCGGACTGTCTTTTGTTGTGGGTGTAACATAGGTGGTGTAATCGGATACGCCGATCATAAACAATAGATAAAAAGCCAGAATCGCGAAAATGAAATTTGCAGCTGGGCCCGCTAGTAAAATCCAGATACGAGACCAGGGTGACTGGCGGGTAAACGCTCGCGGTAAATCTCCGGCAGGAATGTTGTCGTCAAAACGCTCATCCAGCATTTTGACGTAGCCACCCAAGGGTAATGACGAAATGACAAATTCGGTGTCAGAATTTTCAGGTTTCTTTCGCCACAATGGCCGACCAAAACCAATTGAAAAACGCTTGACCATGACGCCAAATTTTTTTGCTACCCAATAATGACCGTATTCATGAATTGCAACCAGTACAGTAATTGCAATTAAGAATGCCGGGATTGCGATTAATAACTGAGGAAGCATATGATCTAGATGTTAGCTGGTAAGTGTTTGCTTGTTGCGACTCTGGCATCAGCGTCCAGGTCCAGAATATCATGCAATGAAGCAACACTTGCTGAACGCATTTCCTGCATAACAGTTTTAACAATTTGTGCGACTTGAAGAAAATTGATGCGCTTATGCAAAAACGCATCTACACAGACCTCGTTCGCTGCATTCATGACCGTAGGCAGCACTTTAGCGTCACTCGCTGCAAGGCGGGCCAACTCAAGTGCAGGAAATCGGTCTGAACATGGCGGCATAAAATCCAGCTGTGCAATTTTAAAGATATCCATTGCCTGTGTACCACTACTAATGCGTTGCGGGAAACCCAGCCCATAGGAGATTGGTATGCGCATATCGGTGCTACCCAATTGTGCGAGGATGCTGCCATCGATGTATTCAACCATTGAGTGCACAATGCTTTGCGGATGTATCACCACTTGTACTTGTTCCGGTGCAACTCCAAACAACAAACACGCTTCTATCAATTCCAGACCTTTGTTCATCATGGTGGCAGAATCGACCGAGATCTTTCGCCCCATACTCCAGCGCGGATGTGCGCAAGCCTGATCGACAGTGATTGTGTCAAATGTGTCCAGCGGTCTATGTAAAAATGGTCCACCTGATGCAGTTAACAGAATTTTCCTTACACTGGCATCGGCTTGACCTAATCTGCGGGCTTGATGGGCTACCGGATGACACTGAAATATCGCATTGTGTTCACTGTCTAGCGGAATTAACTCAGCATTATTATTGCGCACCGCTTCAAGTAAATATTGTCCCGCAATGACCAAAGACTCTTTATTGGCCAAAAGAATTTTTTTACCAGCCGTGGCTGCGGCCATAGTAGACGATAATCCTGCAGCACCAACGATAGCAGCGATTATTATATCAACGTCGTCATGCGCTGCAATTTGGTCAAGTGCTCCGCTCCCAGCGAGCACCTGTGTGCCCGACATAGCATGAGTTAGCAGATCTTGCAGGACTGCCGCTGCGTCAGCATCGGCCATTACAGCAAATTCCGGTTTATATTGTTTGCATAACGCAAACATTTTATCGGCATTCTCATTGGCGCTTAAGGCATAAACCGAAAAAGCGTCGGGATGCTTGCTGATCACTGATAAACTGGATTCACCGATACTTCCAGTGGCTCCTAATATACAAACGGATTTTTTTTCACTTTTGTACATCTACTACAACACAACCAGACAAAGTACATAAAATACAACTCCGGCACTCAAACTGTCTACGCGATCAAGCACGCCACCATGTCCTGGTAAAAATACACCACTGTCCTTAACACCGGCATTGCGCTTAAACATGCTTACCGTCAAATCACCCACAATAGAACTGAAAACTACGGCGATAGCAACAGGAATATATTGCTTTAAAGCATCTCCCCAGCCAATTCCAAGTAAGTAATTTGCCGCTAAAATGGCGACAAGCGTTGCGAGAATAAACCCTCCATAGGCGCCTTCACGCGTTTTACCGGGACTCACATGCGGTGCCAATTTGCTTTTACCCAGGGACTTACCTGAAAAATACGCGCCTACGTCGGCTGCCCATATGATCAGCAGCAGAGTTAACACATGCCAAAGGTCTTTTTGGGTCAATAAATAATCGAACCCGGCATAACTTGGCACAATGACCATCACACCCGATACCATAATCATTGGTCTGGAGAATTTTGCGGGAAAACGCAAAATCAGAATAAACGCAAATAGCCAAAACAAAATGGCTGAGGCAATCAAGGCATAAACAATGTTGGGTGATAGCAAGTTCAGTGCCACCAACAACATAGGCATTGTGAGGAACAGGCAGTATAAAAATCTTTGTGGGGTTTTTATTTCCGGGCAAAAACCTGCCCATTCCCAAGTACCCAAAGACCAAATCGCCAATACTATCCAGCGTAACTCACGAACCTCAAGAAATACCACTGCGATGGCCAACAACAGAATTGCGATTATGGCGGAAATGACGCGCTTTTTTAACATGCTTGGTCTTCTGTATTGTTGTGATTCAGTTTTTCCATCTCCAATTGCTCGGCTGTTTTACCAAAGCGCCGTTGGCGAGATGAGAAATCTTTTATTGCCTGGTGTAGATGTTGTTGAGAAAAGTCCGGCCAGAGCACGTCAGTAAAATGTAATTCAGCATAAGACAATTGCCACAGCAAAAAATTACTAATGCGTTTTTCTCCGCCGCTGCGAATGAACAGGTCCACGTCATTTTGGCCTGCTGTTTCAGTCGCATTGCTAATATCCATTTCGGTAATATGCTCTTTATCGGATATTTTTCTGACAGCATTCACAATGTCCCAGCGTCCACCATATGAAACGGCAACATTAAAAATTAAACCGGTATTATTTTGTGTTCGCGTTTCAGCTTTAGCCATTCCTTCTTGCAAGGACGAATCCAGGCGCGTGCGATTGCCAATAAAGCGCAAACGAACATTGTTTTTATGCAGCTCTTTGACTTCGGATTGCAAAGCCTGAATAAACAAGCGCATTAAAAAACCGACCTCTTGTTCAGGTCGATTCCAGTTCTCGCTGCTGAAAGCGAACAAGGTGAGACTAGCTACACCAAGTTCACCGCAATAGCGCACAATGTCTCGTGCTACTTCTACGCCTTTTTTATGGCCCACGGTGCGGGCTTTGCCCTGGGCTTTGGCCCAGCGACCATTGCCATCCATAACAATGGCAATATGCTTGGGAATGATCAAACCGGAATCCGACAAGATCAGAATTCCATCAATTCGGTTTCTTTGGATTTGATCAATTCATCGATGTTTTTTACACAATCATCAGTGATCTTCTGTACCTGATCTTGCATACGACGATCATCATCTTCGGAAATTTCCTTCTCCTTGAGCAATTCCTTACTATCACTCAAGGCATCACGACGTATATTGCGTACCGCGATCTTGGCATTTTCACCTTCATTCTTTACCAGCTTGATCATGTCACGACGGCGTTCTTCAGTTAGTGGCGGCAATGGCACGCGAATAACCGTACCTGCAGTTGCCGGATTTAAGCCAAGATCAGCATTCATAATGGCTTTTTCGACCACAGGCACCATGGCTTTTTCCCAGGGGCTGACCATTAAGGTGCGCGCGTCTTCCACTGAAATATTCGCAACTTGATTCAAGGGCATTTCGCTGCCGTAATAATCAACCTTGAGATGATCAAGCAAAGAAGTATTGGCACGCCCGGTACGCATTTTTTTCAATTGTTGTTTGAGTGACTCAATGCTTTTTTGCATGCGTTGTGAAGCATCGGATTTAATTTCATCTAACATGTGTCTCTCCAATTGAATATTAAAATTTATCTGTTCTTATGTTTAATTATTTTACGTGAAATGTTTTTTCTTTTTAATTATTGGTATTACTCACTAAAGTTCCCACATCCTCACCGAGCATGATGCGTTTCAAATTACCGTGTTCATAAATATTAAACACCCTGATATCAAGATTATTATCTCTGCACATCACCATAGCTGTAGTATCCATAACACCGAGTTTATTATTGATCGCATAATCATAGTCCAGGGAATCGAACATGGTAGCAGCAGAGTCTTTTTTAGGATCAGCCGTGTAAACACCGTCTACCTTGGTTGCTTTCAATAACAGATCCGCTCCAATTTCAATGGCACGTAAACTTGCCGCACTGTCTGTGGTGAAAAATGGACTACCGGTTCCAGCCGCGAATATCGTTACACGCTTTTTTTCCAAATGCCGTACGGCGCGACGTCGGATGTAGTCTTCACACACTTCGTTAATGCGAATGGCCGACATTACTCTGGCAGTAATGCCAACACTTTCGAGAGAATCTTGCATAGCCAGGGCATTGATTACCGTGGCCAACATACCCATGTGGTCACCGGTAACTCTGTCCATACCCGAGCGCGCTAGACCCTCGCCACGGAAAATATTGCCGCCGCCAATGACCAGGGCAATTTCCACGCCCAACTCACTAAGCTCTTTTATTTCGAGCGCTATGCGTTTTAGCATTTGCGGGTCAATGCCATAGTCGGTATTCCCAAGCAAGGCTTCGCCACTGAGCTTAATTAAAATGCGCTGATATTGGGTGGCAGGCGTGGAACTGTCGTCGGACATAATAGACCTTATCAAATATGTTATTAATCAATGAGTTAAAAGAATTTTCTAAATCTTTTGCTCACAAAAAACCCCGCCAAAAGCATGCTTTCGCGGGGCTTGGCTGTCGCCATTCTAGCAAAAGAGCCAGACGCCGACAGACTTGCTTTGAGATCAGTTAATAATTAGCTGGCGCGAACCTGAGCCATCACTTCATCTGCAAAATTCTCTTCTTTTTTCTCAATGCCTTCACCCACTTCGTAACGTACAAATCCGGTGACCTTGGCACTGTTTTGCGACAACAGTTTTCCAACCGTGGTATCAGGATCCTTCACAAAGGCTTGACCATCGAGCGTGATCTCGGCCAGGAACTTGCGTACACGACCTTCAACCATTTTCTCTACAATATTTTCAGGCTTGCCTTCACCTTTGGCTTGCTCGATCAGAATTTCGCGTTCTTTATTGAGCACTTCCGCGGGCACATCGTCCGCACTGATGAACTGAGGACGACTTGCCGCAATATGCATAGCAACATCACGTGCCACTTCGTCATCTCCACCTTCGACGGCGACCAGAACAGAAATACGTTTGCCGTGCGCATAATGAGCAATGCGATCGTTCGATTCCAGAATCTCAAAACGGCGTACATTCATGTTCTCGCCAATTTTGGCAATTAAAGCACGGCGAGTTGTTTCCAGACTTTCGCCATCAACTTCGATAGCCAGTAATTCCTCAACACTCGCCGGACGATTCGCCAAAACTGCATCTGTTACTTTTTTGGTTAGGCCGCCAAACTCTTCACCACCAGAGACAAAATCTGTTTGGCAGTTAACTTCCACCAGGGCAGCCGTTTTACCGTCAGCTGATGCGGCATAACCGATCAGGCCTTCAGCAGCTACATTGCTGGCTTTTTTGTCGGCTTTTGCCAAACCGGTTTTACGCAGATGCTCAACTGCCAACTCCATATCACCGCCGACTTCCTTGAGTGCCTTTTTGCACTCCATCATGCCTGAGCCTGTACGCTCACGCAGCTCTTTAACCATTGCTGCTGTAATAGCCATAACAATTACCTCAAATAATTTTTAAATACTCGCCGGACTAAACCCGGCGAATAGGGTTTTTAAATGTTGTGAATTTATAAAGAAAGATTTAAAGCCAAAGAATTATTCTTCTTCTTTTGCTTCAGTATCGGCCTTTTTCAGCACGACTACTTTTTTCTTCTCAACTTTAGATTTACCACGTGCCGCTTTTTTAGCGGGTGCTTTTTTAGCAGTAACCCGTTTTTTAGGTTTACCGTCAGCGTCCAGTTCAACAAACTCGTCGTCACCGATCAAGTCAGGCATTGATGTTTTGCCTTCAAGGACGGCATCGGCAACTCCTTCAAGATACAACTGGATAGCACGCATGGCATCATCGTTACCCGGAATAACGTAATCCACGTCTTCAGGGTGATTGTTTGAATCAACCACAGCGACCACCGGGATACCCAATACCTTGGCTTCTTTTACGGCGATGTTCTCATTACCGTTATCAACCACAAACAACAGATCAGGCAAGGAGTGCATATCTTTAATGCCACCTAAAGTCTTGTCGAGCTTTTCGCGCTCACGACTCAGGTTAAGCACTTCTTTTTTATGCAAACCTTCGTAGGTATTTTCTTCAGCCATGGATTCCAGGTCTTTAAGACGCTTAATGGATTGCTTCACGGTTTTGAAGTTGGTGAGCATGCCACCCAACCAGCGATGGCTGACAAAAGGCATGCCACAACGAACGGCTTCTTTTTTGATGAGATCGCGGGCAGCGCGTTTGGTGCCGACGAACATGACCTTGCCACCGTCTGCCACAACGTTTTTCACGAAGGTACAAGCTTCGTTGTACATTGGCAGGGTTTTTTCAAGGTTGATGATATGGATCTTGTTACGTTTGCCAAAAATGTATGGGGCCATTTTCGGGTTCCAGTAACGGGTTTGATGACCGAAGTGCACTCCGGCCTCCAGCATTTGGCGCATGGATACGTTAGACATTTTATTCTCCTAAGGGTTATGCCTCCGCAGCCCCCAATCTGTAACCAAATAATTTCTTAATAAAATCAAGAAGTTATTCAGCACCCAACAAATTGTGACGGACCACGTGTGTGATTAATTATTACTCAGCGGAATACCACTGAGGCGGCATTATGCAGCAGGAGCGAGGTAAGTACAACAGCCAAACGGGCTTTATTTCAAGATTCTTTTTGCACCGCAACAGTAGCCCGTAAGTTATTGTCATTGAATCAAATTTTTAACCAGTCTGACTACGGCGTGAGCATTTTGCTGGAATGCAATGAATGGTGTTAGGAATTTGTGAGATGTAGCCTGATCTTTATGAGAGAGACTGATTCCCGGAAAGGCAAGAAAGATTTATTATTCCCAAAAATATCAGTAAGTTACGTACTCAGGTCTAATTACTATAAAATGCTGCACTCACAGCAAAACTATAACCGATTTACACAGGCAACAAGACCGCATGAGCATACATATAAAAAATGAACAAGAACAAGACAAAATGCGGATTGCCGGCAAGGCCACAGCTTCTGTGCTGGATATGATCAGCGAGCACGTGAAGCCGGGAGTAACGACTGGTGAACTGGATCTTGTGTGCTATCAATACATTACCAAAGAATTAAAAGCCATTCCTGCCCCGCTCAACTACCGCGGATTTCCCAAATCAATTTGTACCTCGGTGAATCACGTGGTGTGTCATGGCATCCCTGGCCAGAAAAAACTCAAAAACGGAGACATAGTTAATATAGACATCTCCTGCATTGTTGACGGCTGGCATGGCGACACCAGTCGCATGTTTCATGTGGGTAAACCCACCATCAAGGGGCAACGACTGGTCGATATCACTCACGCCGCCATGAAACGTGGTATTCAATTGGTAAAACCCGGTGTGCGTCTGGGTGACATTGGTCACGCCATTCAACAATTTGCCGAATCACAGAACTGTTCCGTCGTTCGAGAATATTGTGGTCATGGCATCGGCAAAGAATTTCATGAAGACCCGCAAGTTTTGCATTATGGCAAACCCGGCACTGGCGAAGAACTGATCGCTGGCATGACCTTCACCATAGAACCCATGATCAACCTCGGAAAGCGCGATGTAAAACTCTTACCGGATGGCTGGACCGTGGTCACCAAAGATCACTCGCTGTCAGCACAATGGGAACACACAATTCTAGTCACCGATGATGGACATGAAGTGTTAACTCTGGGTGCATCTGGCGAAATATAAACCGGACTTAGCCATGTCTTACCCGAGCACACTGGTCACTGCCTGCAAGACCAAAATTCAAGAGTTAAGAAGCTCACAAAAAGCCTCTTTTGAACAGACCGATGACGTGTCTGATCTACTCAAACAGGCATCCGACACCGTTGATGCAGTGCTTATCGATTTATGGCTGCATTACTTTTCACAGCATCAAGATATCCAAACCCCGTCACTGATCGCAACCGGCGGATACGGACGTGCTGAATTGCATCCCGGCTCAGACATCGACTTGATGATCCTGTTACCAAAAAAACACGATAAAGTCATCGAAGGCCCAATCGCCGAGTTTTTAACGATCCTGTGGGACATCGGTCTGGAAGTTGGTCACAGTGTGCGAAATTTAAAACAAGCGGTAACAACAAGTAAAAATGACATAACCATCGCAACATCACTTCAAGAAGCGCGTTTGATCATTGGTGACAAAGCTCTTTTTGCCGATATGCAAAAGGCAACCGGCCCTAAAAAACTCTGGTCCTCGAAAAAGTTTTTTCAGGCTAAACTGGAAGAACAACAAGCACGCCATCAGCGATACCGAGAAACCACCTACAACCTCGAACCCAATATCAAAGGCAATATCGGAGGCCTGCGTGACTTGCAAGTCATAGCCTGGGTTTTGAAACGGCATTACGACGCCAATTTACTGGAAGAACTGGTCGGCCTGGGATTCCTTACCCGTTCCGAGTTTGAACAACTCGACGCCGCGAAAAAGTTCTTATGGAAAATTCGCTTTGCCTTGCACTTGATCAATGGCGGCCGCGAAGACCGTTTGTTATTTGACAATCAGTTAAAGATCGCCGAGCAACTGGGCTATCGAGGCAATGATTCGCGTAAACCGGTAGAAGTATTTATGCGTGATTATTATCGTACTGCGCAAACTCTCGCACGTCTGAATCATATGCTATTGCAAATGTTTCGCGAAGATATCCTGGAACAAAAAAGTCGACCTACAAAACGCCAGATCGACAAGCAACTGCAAAGTCGCAATGATTACCTCGATCTCAGTTATGAAAATGCCTTTGTGGATGACCCAGGATTAATTTTACGCATATTCAATGTGTGGCAAACCCAAGAAAAGCTACGCGGAATCACGGCACGCACCAATCGCAAATTGCATGAAGCTTTGGATTACATTGACGATGACTTTCGTAATGACGAGACCAATAAACAGAATTTTATGGATCTGTTTAAACACCCTAGCCGGATTTACAATACCTTGTCACGCATGAACCGGCATAAAGTACTTGGTTTGTTTTTGCCGGTGTTTGGGAAGATCGTCGGGCACATGCAATTCGATCTGTTTCATGCCTACACCGTGGATGCGCATATTCTGTTTGTTATAAAGGAACTGGAAGCCTTGTTAACCGGTGAACACGAAGATCCGCTCCTGATCAAAGCTGCGGCGGCTATTGATAAGCCTGAAATATTGTTACTCTCCGGCTTATTTCATGACATTGCCAAAGGCCGTGGTGGCGACCATTCCACCTTAGGCGCCTCGGATGTTGTGCAGTTTGTGAAAAATTATGCGCTGGATGAAAACGACGGAGAATTGTTACGCTGGTTGGTCGAGCAACATTTATTCTTATCGGTGACCGCACAGAAAAAAGACATTGACAACCCGGCCGTGATCCAGGAGTTTGCCGAAGTGGTGCAAAATCAACGTAATCTGGATTATCTTTATTTGCTCACCCTGGCCGACATAAAAGGCACCAACCCGGAACTCTGGAATCAGTGGAAAGCCGTACTCTTTGCCAAGTTGTATCACTATACCGCCGCTTATTTTGCCCAGCAAGTTCCCAGTGCCGATGAGCATTTACGTGCGAAAAAATCAGACGCTTTACAAAAACTCAAAGACGAGCACAGCAAAGCGCAAGTGGAAAGCATCTGGCAGGTTCTGGATGATGACTATTTTTTGCGTCATAGCCCCGGTGAAATTCGCTGGCACACCCGGGTCTTGCTTACCGAGAAAAAATTCCCATTACTGTCGATCCGCAGACAAAGCACCCGGCATATTACTTCTTATAATGAGAAAAAAGCCCTGGATATTTTTGTGGTTGCTTCTTACGACTCAAAATTATTCAGCAAAATCTGTGTGGCACTGGACTCACTGAATTTGAATATCACCAGCGCTAAACTGTTTCGCAATTCCAAACTCGTCAATGATTCCGATTCCCTGGCCCTGACCTTCCGGGTTAAAGAAACCCGTGAAGACATTTTGATCGATGAAGCCAGAAAGCAACAGGTTTTTGATACTCTGCAAAAAACATTGCACTCGGATGCCCAGTATCAATTAGTGACAAATCGCATAACCCGACAAATGCGGCTGTTCTCCAGACCATCTTCGATCAGATTTGATAGTGACCCAAGCACCAGCCAGACCATACTGGAATTGGACACCCTGGACCGTCCTGGTTTGATGGCAATGGTGAGTTATTGTTTCGCACAACTCAATATTGACGTAAATCTTGCTAAAATCATGACCATTGGAGAAAGTGCGGAAGATGTATTTTATTTGACGGATAAAAAACAGCATGCGCTCAGCCCGAAATTACAAAGAGAATTGGCTGATCTCATACAAGCAACTCTGGACCATAAACAAAAGAATAAGATCAACGTAATCAATATATAAATTTAAAAGGCTATCTAATGTCAGACCCGATTCAAATTATTCAAAATGCATTCGAAAATCGCGCCAGTATTACTCCGGACAACGCTTCAGTAGAAGTAAGAGGCGCGGTCAATGCAACCATTGCAAGGCTCAATAGTGGTGATCTTAGAGTTGCAGAAAAAGTAGATGGTGAGTGGACAGTTAATCAATGGGCAAAAATGGCCGTGTTATTGAACTTCCGTTTGCACAATAACCGTGTACATGAGGCTGGCTACAGCAAGTTCTACGATAAAGTTGACATGAAGTATGCGAACTATTCTGAAGAAAAATTTAAAGCCGAAGGTGTTCGTGTAGTACCACACGCTATTGTACGTAATGGTGCCTATGTGGCTAAGAACACGGTACTCATGCCCTGCTACATCAATGTGGGCGCCTATGTAGACGAAGGCTGCATGATCGATACCTGGGCAACAGTCGCTTCGTGTGCGCAAGTTGGAAAAAATGTCCACATCAGTGGTGGCGCTGCGTTGGGCGGTGTACTCGAACCATTGCAAGCCAATCCTACTATCGTGGAAGATAATTGTTTCATTGGAGCACGTTCGGAAATTGTTGAAGGCGTGATCGTAGAAGAAAATTCGGTAATTTCCATGGGTGTATTTATTGGACAAAGCACCAAGATCTACAATCGCATGACCGGTGAGATCACTTATGGACGCGTCCCGGCCGGGTCAGTGGTAGTGAGTGGCAATCTGCCCAGCAAAGACGGCAAATACAGCTTGTATTGTGCGATTATCGTCAAGCAGGTTGATGCCGGCACGCGTAAAAAAGTTTCAGTCAATGAACTTCTTCGCGCCATCGACTAAGACGAGCAGAATAAACAATGACAATTAAATTACTCGGCATCAAGAATTGCGACACCGTTCGCAAAGCGCGTAATTGGCTAAAAGCTCATGACATTGAATTTGAATTTCAGGATATTCGTGATGAGGTACTTAGTAAAAAAGAATGGACCGAGATCGTTAAGAATGCCGACTCCGATAAAATAGTCAATACACGTGGTACGAGTTGGAGAAAACTTTCGGACACCGAAAAAGACACTTCCTCCAACGCAAAAATAATAAATCTTTTGTCCGAGCATCCAACCGTAATGAAACGCCCCTTACTGATTTCTGGAAAAACCTATCACATTGGCTTTAAGCCTGATGAATACGAGAAACTATTTGCATAATGACTTCTGCGACCCTCCAACTGACAAAGGAACTCTTACGATGCGAATCCTTGACACCGCAAGATGCTGGCTGCCAGCAAATCATTGCAGCGCGTTTGGAAAAGTTGGGGTTTGTGATCGAATCTGTCGTGATTCAAGACGTGACCAATCTTTGGGCTTTTCGTCCCGCTGATACGCAAACTGATGATTCGGGACTTCTGTGCTTTGCCGGTCATACCGACGTAGTGCCAACGGGTCCGCTGGAACAATGGAAGCATGCACCTTTTGCTGCGGTGACAGAAAACGGCGTTCTGCACGGACGGGGTAGCGCGGACATGAAAGGTGGACTGGCCGCCATGCTTACCGCTGTGGAGTCATTTTTGCAGGAAGTGCATAAACTCGAGCACGCGTTGGCTTTTTTAATCACTTCGGATGAAGAAGGCCCTTCGCAATTTGGCACCAAAGCCATGATGCCCTGGCTTGCAAACCGAGATATTCAGATTGACTGGTGCATAATTGGCGAACCCTCCTCATCCAAACGCATCGGAGATGTAATCCGCATTGGACGACGCGGTTCCTTAACTGGCTATTTGACCATCAAAGGTATTCAAGGCCACGTCGCGTATCCTGAAAAGGCTCAAAACGCGATATCAAACTCTCTAAAAACCCTGCAAGCCATTGATGAGATTGACTGGGACACGGGCTCGAATGAATTTCCGCCAAGCAGCTTACAGATCGCCCAGATCCATGCCGGCGAAGCGGACAATGTCATACCCGGTGAACTCAAAGCACATTTCAATTTACGCTATAACAATTTGCACACCTATGAAAAAATTCAGGAACACATCGAAAAAATATTCAATGCTGCGGATCTGACTTATGTGCTGGAATGGCATTTATCCGGCGAACCCTTTTTAACCGACCGCACAAGCAAATTGGTGCAAGCCACGGTTAACGCGATTAAACAGACCACTGGAATGGAAACGGATTGCTCCACCGGCGGTGGCACATCGGATGGTCGATTTATTGCACCTAGTGGCGCACAGGTAGTTGAATTGGGTTTACTCAATCACAGCATTCATAAAATCGATGAGCATGTAAACGTTTCAGACCTGGATGAACTGCATCAATTGTATTTAGCCGTCATCAAGGAACTGTTCGGGCATTAACAATTTCGGCATTAACAATCCCGAATTAATCCACCTCAAACCAGAATTCGATCTCATCGGTTTCTTCATCAAAGCGGGCGGCATGTTCTTGATTGGCTGGCACGTGATACCAGTCGCCCGCCCGATAGCGACTTTCTTCACCATCCATCGTCAATATCAATTCACCACGCGTGATCACCCCGTAATTATCGGTAGTGTGTGTATGTGGTTCAACTTCTAATCCGGCCGGATACGATGCAAATAATACCTTTGCCCCATCGGCAGCCAGTTGATAGGCATCAAAACGGCCATCGTATATTGGGAGTTGTTTGATACGGTCAGGGTATTTACCGGGCATGTTGCGACTCCTATTGCCAGACTCAGGGTGCCAGCCTTCGCCGGTGTCTCATTTCGATGTTACCATTCTATCAACCCCTCAACAGGAGCCCATCATGCAACTTGGTATTTCATCCATCAGTTTAGCAGTCAACGACATCCATGCTTCCAAAGCGTTTTATGGAAAACTGGGCTTTTCTCAATTTGCCGGTGACATCAATATGAATTACCTAATCATGCGAAATGGCGATGCCACCATCGGGCTTTTTCAGGGTATGTTTGATAATAACATTCTAACTTTCAATCCGGGTTGGGATGCGCAATGCAATGCACTGGAAAAATTCACCGATGTGCGTGAATTAAAAAAAACATGCATTGAACAAGGACTGGAAATAATCAATGAAACAAATGCCGATAAACAATCCGGGCCAGCAAGTTTTTCTTTAATTGATCCTGACGGGAACCCGGTGTTGATCGATCAGCATGTTTAATTATTTTGCTGTTTCCAGTTTCCTGTAAATATCATCAAGCCCAGCACCACAAACCAGAAAAAGGTCCATTGCGGCATGGTGAACCCAAGAAATTGCCAGTCAATGGTGGAGCAATCTCCGGAGCCTTGAAGCACAAGTTCAAATACTTTAAAAAATGGATAGGTATCCAGTAGATAACTCAGGTCTCCACCACAACTGGTGAAAGGGTCAGGTGGCTGACTTTGAATCCACACATGGCGTCCGGCAATAAAGGCCCCGACTCCACCAGCGATCAAACCAAATAAAGCGTAAACGTAGCGTCCCTTCCCGGCCGGATCATGGATTGCAGCAATCAGAAAAATCAGGCCCAATATAATCATGGCAACGCGTTGAAAAATACACAAATTACAGGGATCGAGTCCGCCGAAGTACTGGGTATACAAGGCATACGCAATGAATGAGAAACATAAAACGAAACCCAGCAGGTTCCAATGGCGACGGGTTATTTTATTGATCGTGTTTAGCATGGTTTAATTGTACATATAAAATTTATTAATAGACATTAGATCCCGGATAAAGAATTCACTTTTTCGGGTATTTACTGGTTTCAATTGTGACACCTGCTGATGGCGTAAAACATC
>JABDMI010000083.1 GCA_013001575.1 Gammaproteobacteria bacterium | reverse complement strand
TGACATGCAGGGTTTTCCAGATCTCTACCGACGCAGGAAGTTTTTCCCTTAATGTTTCAAGGTAGTCATCATTTTCCGACCCATGCAATTGCACCGCATGCAGGCTCGCCAGTTGTGCCGTCTCGACTACTTCATCGATGGCCTGGTCTTTAAACACCGCGACCAAAGGTAAAGGTGTTCTTTTGGCGATGGCGGCGGCGCGTTGCGGCGTGATTGTGCGTTTAGAGCCTTGCGCCAGGATCATACCGCCGAAGCGTGCCCCCGCCATATAAGCCAGATCGGCATCCACGCTGTTGCTCAGGCCACAAATTTTGGTTTGTCCAAACACCAGGTCACGCAGTTTCAGATCAATTCTTGTTTCGGCCATTAAGGACGAGCCCACCAGAAAGCCGTCGACCAGGGGCGCCAGTCGCACGACATCGGCGCGACTACGGATGCCGGATTCGCTAATGATGCGGAGGTGTTTTCTTTTATCAGCTGGAATGCGTTTGACCAGTTTTTCAGTGCTTGCGAGGTCAATACTCAAATCACTTAGATCGCGATTGTTAATACCAATGATCTTGGCGCCCAGATCCAGTGCGCGGGTTAATTCGTCCTCACTGTGCACTTCGGTCAAAACATCCACGCCCAAACGTTCCGCCATCGCGGCGCATGCACGGTAGGCATCGTCCTGCAACACCGAAAGCATTAACAGTACAACATCAGCACCGTATTCACGCGCCTGCACAACCTGCTTGGGAAACAGAATAAAGTCTTTACACAAGATCGGGTGTTGGCAGAATTGCCTTGCGAGCGGGATGAAATTCAGGTCACCTTTGAAATGCGTTTTTTCGGTGAGCACGGAAATGGCCGATGCGAAGGGTGCGTATTCCTTAACAACATCCTCGATGCGGTCACCCTCGCGGATCGAGCCCAGGGTCGGTGAGGCCTGTTTGAATTCGCAAATGAAATGCCCGCCGGGCTGTGACAAGACCTCAAACAAACTGCGGTCAGACTTTTCCGGGAGACTGATCGTATTCAGGTCGGAGGTCGAGCGTAGTTCGGGGGTCAGGCTCTCGAATTTTTGCAACACGATCTTGCCCAGCACACTGTCGTGTGCGAGTGTCGGGTTCAGAATGATTGAGAGCGGGGTTTTCATGAAGTCTCGTCACTTTACCGCGGTTTAACCGCGGTATCCATGTGGTGGGTTTTTAAGACCCCGCGGCTTGAGCGCGGGGTCTGAATAAATTTACTGGATACCATGGTCAAGCCACGGTATGACAAGTGTGGTTTCTGTATCGGGTTCGGCGTTGTTGAGAGCGGGTGTTTCATATTTAATAAATTTTTATTTACCGAATTCCCGGAAGCTCAAAGAGCTATCCGGGATCCAGAGTCTTTTAAAAGTCGCTAGATCCCTGATCGGGGTCAGGGAATTCGAAAAGAGTGTGTTAATCAAATCAAACATCGCCATAAAAGTATTGGATACCGTGGTCAAGCCACGGTATGACAAGTGTGGTTTTTGTATCGGGTTCAGGATGATTGAGAGCGGGTGTTTCATATTTAATAAATTTTTATGTACCGAATTCCCGGAAGCTCAAAGAGCTATCCGGGATCCAGAGTCTTTTAAAAGTCGCTAGATCCCTGATCGGGGTCAGGGAATTCGAAATGAGTTTGTTTATCACATCAAACATCGCCATAAAACGCCTGAATCTTTTGCAACTGCTCAAAGCCTGCACCCGAAGCTAAAATCTCGACCGCTTGTCGATAACCCTGTTGCCAGTCACTTGCCATGTCATGCACCCATAAAGAGGTTCCGGCATTCAAGGCAATGGTGGCATTTTCAGCGTCCGTTCCTTCGCCTTTCAATATCGCAATTAAACGTTGCGTATTGTATTCGGCATCATCGCCTTTGATGGTTTCGAGGTTAAAATATTTCAGACCAACGTCGGCGGGATCGATCTGAATATTTTTTACTTCACCGTCGGCGGCAAAGGCCGCATGCGTGGTGCCGGTGATGGTAATTTCATCCAGACCTTGACCGTTCACCACCAAGGCACGTTGGCAGCCCAGTTGTTGCAAGGTTTCGGCCAGGGGCTCACACAGTTTGGCGTCGTAGACCCCCATCATTTGATAGGGCGGTTTGGCCGGATTGACCAGCGGGCCGAGTAGATTGAACATGGTGCGGGTGCTTAAGGAACGGCGCACCGGCATGGCGTATTTCACACCGCTGTGAAAATGCGGGGCGAATAAAAAACAGAAATTCACTGTATCAAGCGCCTGTATGGCAAGGTCGGAATCCTGTGCCAGCGGGATACCGAGTTTTTCCAGCACATCGGCCGAACCGGATTTGGACGAGACCGAACGGTTGCCGTGTTTGACCACCTTGATGCCGGCGGCGGCCAGAACAAAACTCACAATGGTGGATACATTAATGGTGTTAGAGCCGTCACCGCCCGTGCCACAACAATCCATCGAGGCAAATTTCAGCGCCGGAAAGTCACAAGCCTCACGCATGGCCTCAGCGGCGCCGGCAATCTCTTCCGGGGTTTCACCTTTACACTTTAATGCGATCAGCAATGCAGAAATGGTTGGTTCATTCAATTCCCCTTTCAGCAGAGACTCGAATATTTCTCGTGTGTCCTGACGCTGCAGGTCTTCGCCGGCATAGAGGGCTTCGAGAAATGTATTAATGTTTTCATTCATAATTTTAGTTCACCACAAGGTTTGGGAGATTGCCGCGCCAAATAAATTTGTCTCGCAATGACCTTATTGTCTTGCTTGGTCTTCAATTTACAATTGTCCTCGCGAGACTTGCAACAAGTCGTGGCGATGTCCTAATGTTCATTCTTCCAAACCCACGCACGCAAACACATTGCTGAACAGTTGCTGGCCGTAAGTCGTCAAAATACTTTCCGGGTGAAACTGCACCCCAAAAAGTTTTTGTGCTTTGTCTTCAACTGCCATGACCTGACCACCCACACTGGCGGTGACCTGAAAATTATCCGGCACCTCACTGGCAACCAGCGAGTGGTAACGCGCGATGCTGAGCGGTTTGGGTAAATTCCGGAACAAGGAGTCACCGGCGTGTTGCATGTCGGAGGTTTTGCCATGCAAAATCGCCGGCGCCGGGCCGATCACTCCGCCAAAGGCTTCCACCAGGGCCTGATGCCCCAGACAAATGCCAAACATGGGCACCTGGCCGGCTACGGCTTTGATCAAAGCCAGCAGGTTTCCGGCCTTGGCCGGATTGCCGGGGCCCGGTGACAGCACCACCAAGTCGGACGCCAGCGCCTGTGCGATCAATTTATCCAGCGCTACGTCATTACGCCAGGTCTTAACCGTGCCAAATTCCTGTAACTGGTATTTGAGGTTATAGGTAAAAGAATCAAAATTATCCAGCAATAGAATTTTATGCCGCGGGCTTTCTGCGACCTTGGGTGACTTTTTATTAGTGGCATCCAAAGTGCCAAACTCCAGCGCGTCTACCATTTGAGCCATGATGCTTTACTCCTTTGCCGGTTTTTGCCACTATCTTTGCCACTAACGTTGTCACTCACATTATCACTCACGGCCAAACAGGCGCGAATGGCCGCGGCCGCCTTGTTACAGGTTTCTTGTACTTCACTGTCGGGGTCGGAGTCGAGTACGATCCCGGCACCGGTTTGCACAATACCCACCCCGTCTTTGACCAGTGCGCTGCGAATAATGATTGCGGTATCCATGTCACCGGCGGCATTCAAATACCCCACGGCGCCGCCATAGGTGCCGCGATAGTTAGGCTCCAGTCCACGCAATATCGAGGTGGCTTTGATTTTCGGAGCGCCGACCAGGGTGCCCATGTTGTGACAGGCCTGATAAGCGTGTAAGGCATCCAGCCCTTCTTGTAATTCACCAATCACTTCCGAGACCAGATGCATCACATGGGCATAGCGCACGATCTGCAATAACTCGCGAACCTGACGGGTGCCGGGTTTGCATACCCGGGCAATGTCGTTGCGGGCCAGATCGACCAGCATCATGTGCTCGGCCAGTTCTTTGGCATTTTGTTTGAGTGAGGCTTCAATACGACTGTCCAGATCCGGGTCGATGTGTCCCTGTGCATCGGTGCCGCGTTTGTGGGTACCGGCGATCGGGTAAATGGTTACCTCGCGATCGCTGGCCGAGAACTTAACCGCACTTTCCGGACTCGCGCCAAACAAGGCAAACTCGCGGCCTTGTAAAAAGAACATATACGGGCTGGGATTATGGCGTTTGAGCACTTGATACGCGGCAAAGGCGTCATCGCAGGGCACTTTAAACTGGCGTGACAAGACCGACTGGAACACATCCCCGGCTTTGATGTGTTCACGGATCACGTCAATGCCCTGTTTGAATTCGTCCGCGTTGCTGGTGGCAAATTGTTCGATACCCGCGTGCAATTCAACTTGCGGCAAGTCTTCCGCTGCGTTGTTTTGCAAGGCTTCGAGTTTATCGACCAGAGTGTTCAATTCGGTATTCAAACTCAGGTTATTGGCATTGCGGTCAAAGGCCAGGGTAAAGAGTTTTGCACTGGCGTGTTGCTCATCGCGGATCAATAACTGGTCGGCCAGGTAATACACATAATCGGGAATGGATTTGTCCCCCGCGGCCGCCGCCGGGATCTGCTCAAACTGGTCAACCAGGTCGTAGGCAAAATACCCGAACAAGAACGTGACCGCATCGTGTTCCGGGTCACCACTGCGTAACAATTTCTGGGTTTGTCGCAGGGGTTCAAAAATACTGAACTG
>JABDMI010000082.1 GCA_013001575.1 Gammaproteobacteria bacterium | reverse complement strand
CCCACTTTGTAGGCCGTGGCTTGTGACGGGATCACAATATGACGCTCAACCATTTTCACGGCATCGCCCACCGGGTTCGGCGTATTGGTGGTGTAGTACTCGATACCTTGTTCACGGGTCCACTTTTTATCATGGATGCCGGTATCCACCACCAGGCGGCAAGCACGCCATAACTCCATGGCCAAACGCCCAAAGTCTGAATAAGGATTCTCATACAGTCCGATCTCTTTGGGTAAATACTCGGAGTACAAGCCCCAACCTTCGGTGTGCGCGGTGTAACCACCGAACTTACGGAATTTTGGTAACCCGGTTAATTCTTGCGAGATAGCCAGTTGCATATGGTGACCGGGAATGCCTTCGTGATAGGCCAGCGCTTCCATTTGATAGGTTGGCATTTCTGACATTTTGTAGAGATTGGCGTAATAGATACCAGGACGCGAACCATCCGGAGCGGGTGAATTATAAAAGGCTTTACCGGCCGATTTTTCGCGGAACGGTTCAACCCGCTTGACGATCAGATCGGCTTTGGGTTTGGTCAGGAACAACTCGTCCAGACGGGATTTCATGTGCTCGATGACGTCGCGGTTCTCTTGTAAATATTCTTCGCGGCCTGCGTCGGTTTCCGGCTTGTAGAATTGCTTATCCACACGCATGAATTCAAAAAACGCCTGCAGATCGCCTTCAAACCCGACGGTTTTCATGATTGCACGCATCTCGTCATGGATACGCGCAACTTCGCTCAAGCCAATGTTGTGAATTTCATCGGCGGTTTTACTGGTCGTGGTGGTGCGCGCCAGTGCCATGTTGTAAAAGGCTTCGCCATCGGGCAATTTCCAGGCCCCGTCATCGGTGGTGGCTTTGGCTTCCAGCTCCTGGGTTTTGGCAATTAGTTTTTCATAGGCCGGTTTCACAGAATCTGTCAATGCAGCAGTCGCCTTGTTGATCAATGCCTCGGCTTCTTCCTTGGCAAGTTCCAGACCCGCAATTTTTTTCTTGAAGTCGGCCAATAAAGTAGAGTCGTTCTCACTCTCATCAAAAGGTTTACCGGTGATGATGTTCTTGCTATCACTGACCACGTATGGATAAACAAACTTTGGCGCCATGATGCCAAGGTCGGCGCGAATATCCAGACCGGTAATAACATTATCAAAACGCTGCATAAGGCCGTTTAAACGCGAGATGTAGGCTTCGGCATCACTGACATCGGTAATCCTGTGGAAATTGATCAGGAAAGATGGCGCACCAGACTGAACCCCGAACATTTGATTCACCGGATAATTGTGATAACGGTATTTAAAGTTTTTAATCTCGCGTTCAGCATCATCCACAGCCAGGCGGTAACTGATCTTGGTTTGAGCATCCAGCTTGTCAAAATCAATTTTGTCCTTGACCATGGCCAGATTAAGTTTGGTCAATTCCAATTCTTCAAATTGACGTTCCTGGGAATTGTCATCCCATTTGCCGTAATCTTTCTTAATGCCAAGAAAAGTTTGAAATGACGGGCTGCGATCAACCGCCTGATCGAACATGGCATCAAACAAGGCATTAGCGCGTTCGCTTTCAGTGCCAAACTCTTTGCTCGACCAATCCGCGAAACTGCTTTTTTGCACATCGGCTAATTTACTTTTAATTGCATCAAGTGTTGCCGCATCCAGTGTGGGTAACTCCAGACCGGCCTGTTCGGCCATTTGAGTAAGCTCATCAACCATTGCCGCGCCGTCAGTGACGGCTTTTTGCATGTCTTCGGATTTAGAACATCCGGTAAATAACAAGCTTGCAATAAAAACGCTGGACAAGGTTTTGATAAAACCTTTAGTAATGGACATATATATCTCCTAAATCATCATGGATTCTAAATTTGTAGACAAGAATATTTGTGGGACTCTTTCACCAAGCGGGAAATAAGCCAAGCGCCGATTATAGCGGCCTAAAGACTAATACGCGACTTGATTACGGCCATTGGATTTGGCGAAATACAGATGTCGATCGGCTTGCGCGATCAGCTCGCCCATCAGGTAAGTCATGGATTTTGCTGACCATTCTGGCGCCAAACAGGCCACACCTACAGAAATGGTGACCTTGATTAGTCGCCCGTCGTCGAGAGTGAAATAATCGTCTTCGATCAAGGATCGCACCCGTTCAGCAAATTGTGCTGCGGCCGAAAGTTTGACATCCGGTAAGGCAATAATGAATTCTTCGCCCCCGTAGCGGGCAGCGATATCACCATAACGCAACGCTGAACGTACGCGTTGGCTAAGTTGGCGCAGCACACTGTCACCTGCCGGATGTCCAAAGGTATCGTTGATCTTTTTGAAATGATCAATATCAAATAATATACAAGAGATTGGTGCCTGCTTGCGTTGCACCCTGGCAAGCTCTTCCTGCATTCGTTGATGCAAGTATCGGCGGTTTGGCCAGCCGGTTAAAACATCGGTCAACCCGGTCAGGACCAGACGTTCGCGGTTAATTACATTCTCCAGGCAAAAACTGATTATGGTTGCCATTTGCTCCAGAAACTCTGTACCCAGACCTGGAAAAAAGCGGCCGGAGTCATTGCTGGCAAAATTCAGGTAACCGATCTTTTTGCTGTGTCTTATTAATGGCAGTATCGCTACACTCTGGATGTTTTCCATCACAACGTCTTGTTCGACATTCTCATTCACAAAAAAGGGCGCCGTTTTTTCAGTGTAGGTATTTAGATAAGGTGCATGAATTTTTTCAATTGTCTGACTGTATTTTTTAAGGTTTTCAGTGACCAGCAAATTGGGGTAATCCTGCATGCTCAAATGATGTCTTTCGAGCAACTCCGGCAAATTGCCCTCTTTATCTTCATACACCAGGGTAACATGGTGCAGTTTGTACACATCACGCAGGCGGGTTAAGAGAATACGCAAGAGGTCGGGTAAGGACTCGGCTTTCAGGAATTCCAGTTGTCGAGTTTGAGTTTGACGTAACAAGAATTCATTTTGTTGTGCCTCCTGTTTAAGCGCCTGCAACTGCTGTTTTAGCTTGCGATTCTCGGTTTCCAGGTCATTCAGGATGGCATTCATGCCCGCTACCATACCAGAGGCTGTGCAAATCACAAAAAAAAAATTGTCACAAATTCGTAACTAGTGTCCTGACTATATCCTTATGCAGTATTACAGCCAAAAAAACCCGGCCGAAGCCGGGTAAATGCCAGAGTGTAACTTGTAAATTATTCCGCTTTAGTCATCGAGTAAACGATCAAACAATATGGCAAGAGCTATCCATTGTCCGATGTCATTATCGTAATAATGTCCGTGACGATAATGACCACGATGGTTGTGACGGGTGTATCGTCCACGGTGATAACTGTCGTGGTAACGCCCATATCGATCATGGTAACGATGGCCGTAATGATAACCGCGATCATAATGCGCCTTGTAGCGCGCCGGGTAACAGCGTTTTACACGATCGCCATAGCGGTTATACACATATCGACAATTTTTTCGCCCTCTGAAACTTGCGTAGTAGGCAGGTGCGTAATAACTCCAGTCGTAGTAGTGCGAACGGTAATGTTTTTTATGTTTGTACTTTTTGTGCTTCTTATGCTTGGCGTATCGTTTGTTACGTTTGTTATAGGAGTCATCGTCATAGCGATAATGACCAGAACTGTGACGGTTACGACGACCATCGTGTGAACGCCGCTCACTGTGATGACGGTCTGAACGTCGATCATTGTAGTTTCGATCACTATAATTACGATCATTATGGCGTCGGTCCGAGCGACGATCATTGTGGCGATCGGCATGACGACGTTGCCCGTGATGAACGTATTCCGGACGATCCGGTGTTTTCGCTATCCGCGGAGTTTTTTTGTCGGCGTTGACCGTGCTGGTGAATGCACTGAGCAACAGCACGCTCGCCAGGCCCGTTGCGATCTTTTTAAATGTGGTTTGAGATGAATGCATAGGCATATCCTCCGGTTGAATCTACACGCTATAAACATAGCTTGCAGCTAGTGTAGGAGCCTACGACTGAATTAATCCTGAATGTCTGGCAAAATCTAATTTTACGTTTAAAAACAATAATTTATAACGAGTTAATGCAGGCTAGACTTTAAAACAACACACCTTTGCGAGAATTATTTTGCGAAATACTTCGCCAGATAGTCATCAAAACTTTCATGGTCATTCTTTTCCATCAGGCTTTGCCTGGCAAGTGACTTTTTCGCAATCTCGCTTAAGCGCGAGTATTTTTTTTCATTCAAATGTAAAGCCGAAAAATATTCATGATGAGCTACTGCGATGTTTTTACTTAAATGATAAAACGAGATCTTTTGCTCACGCATCTCGCATAATATGCGTGCCGACGGGGTTTTCTCGGGGTCAATGATTTTGTCGATCTGTTTTTGCAAGGCCCTGGAATAAAGCGGTTGACTCATTTCCGGCAAACCCTGATCGAGTAGTTTTGCCAAGGGTTGCATATCCTCACACATTGCCCTGCCCCACTCCTGCAAGTTTCGTTCGCGTCCATGATGCAAGAGTTTCAGATCCGGCTTGCGCCCTTCGCGTGCCACTTTTAGCTGGTTTTGAGAATTTTCTGTTTCTTCATCCGGTGTTAATGGCTGGCTCGGATAAAACAGACAATACCAGACCAGCAATTCGAGAAAATACATTTCATCACTATTGACCCCGACCGGATCAAACAAACTGTTATCCAGAGCGCGTAATTCAAGGTATTGCACGCCGGCTCTTTTTAAAGCCTCAGATGGTTTTTCGCCACTGCGCGCAACCCGCTTGGGCCTGACCAAGGTGTAATACTCGTTCTCGATCTGTAACAGGTTGCTATTCAACTGTCGATACTCGCCATCCACTTTTACACCTATCTTGTCGTATTCCGGATACGGTGTACTGATCGCAGCGGTTAGATCTGTGATGTATTCCTGCAAACTATTGGCCGACACCTGTATGGATGACTGACTTTCATTCTTGTAACCGATATTGCTCATGCGCAAGGAGGTGGCATGGGGCAAATAATAGCTGCTATACATTTCCTCCAGACCATCACTACTGACATTGAAGCTTTTACATACCGCTGGTGAACACCCGAATAAATACAAAATGATCCAGCTGGAACGACGCAGGTTTCTCAATATATGAAAATACTGGGACGAGATAAAATCTTCACTTTGTTTTCCAACAAAGGTTTGGAATTCCCTGTAGATTGGCCAAAATCGCTCCGGAATAGAATAATTAAAATGCACGCCCGAAATAGTTTGCATGGTACGCCCGTAGCGATAACCCAGTCCCAATCGATACACGTGTTTCATGCGACCCACATTGGAACTACCAAACTTGGCTACAGGAACATCACTACCCTTGGTAACCATGCACGGCATACTCGCGGGCCAGATCAATTCGTGAAGATGATCCTGATTATCGGATTGCTGATGTAAAACTTTATGCGTGTATTGATGCAACTCGGTGAGCGATTGCATAACTTGCCAATTGTTTGCATATGGCGGGGTGACAAATTCGAGCTGTGCTTCGGAATAATCCGTTGTGATGTAGGGATGAGTCAGGGCTGAACCAAGCGCTTTTGGATGTCGGGTTTTGGCAATGGTACCGTCTGGGCTTACGCGTAAACTTTCTTTTTCAACACCGCGTAATCCGCCCACAAGAATCTCGGCACCGCCCATGTCGCGTATCGATTCGAGAACTTTGAAATACTCGGAGGTCATTTGATCAGGAGTCATGGTTGGCTATTCTACTTGGTGTTGGATAAGGTTAGTTGAATCAATTATTCAATCCTCGCATGGGTTTTAATTAGTACAAAATTAATCGCTAATTAGCTCAAATTGTCAGGTTTTGAGCTGGATTTGCATAATTTTTCAGCGATTTAATCAGAATTTAGAAAATTTACTGTACCCGGTCAAATTATTTTGCCACAATGGGCTGGTAAAAAAATAATTGTTAATTCAGTTAGTTAGAAGAATATTAAAATATCTAAATAAAGGCATTCAAGCAATCTGTAAGCTAAACTGAAATATTTTGTTAACTGAGTCACATTTCCAAAGCAGGGACCTTGGCATAATGTGCAGGTTAAATCAGCTTAGCTCGTTGTAGTTTAATCAACCAACAATAAATTTGCATGACAACCAGCTTTAATACAAACGATCAACTCACATTACTGGTCTATGACGACGATCGGGAAATTTTCTCGTATGTGAAAACAATTGCTAAAGGTCTGGGTTACAGGGTTCTTTGTGCAAACAATTTCAGTGAGTTCAGGGCACAAAACTCACACGACATCGACATCATCATGCTCGGCTTGCAGATGTCCGACCACGACGGCGTGGAGATTCTCCGATATTTGAAAAAAATTGAAAGCCAGGCGGGAATCATTATCACCTCCTCTGCACTGGAAAGCGTACTCAAAGCCAGTGGTCGCCTGGCAAGCTCGCACAGTTTGCGCTACATGGGTTATTTACTAAAGCCTTATGAACAAAATGCTCTAGAACGCAAACTCACCCAGGAAATTCCCGAACTCGACAAACCACGGCGGCGTAACTTCCCCGAATTCAGTCGTAATGACGTAAGACGTTGCATTGCCAAAGACGAGATCGTGATGTTTTACCAACCCAAGATCGATATCGAAACTTTGCAATTTGTGTCGGTAGAAGCATTAGTGCGTTGGCAACACCCTGATTTGGGCATTCTAGGGCCGGGAGCCTTTCTGCCATTGGTAGAAGAACTGAATATGATCGGCACCATGACAACCCTGATAATGGAAAAAGCCTACGCCCAGGTGAAAAGCTGGGAAAAGATCGGACTCTCACCAAAGATCGCTGTGAACTTGTCGGCGCGTTCCTTTTTTGAACTCGATCTGCCCGAACAGTTCGTCTCGATTGCGACAAAATATGAAGTACCGATCGACCGAATTACTCTGGAGATCACAGAGAGCTGGGATGCTCAAGACAGTCTGATCGCACTCGACATCATGACGCGTTTACGCCTGAAAGGATTTAACTTGTCCATCGATGATTTCGGTACAGGTTATTCGAGCATGACCCAACTCAAAGACATACCTTTTACCGAGCTCAAGCTTGATCAGTCATTTGTACGTGGAGCAACTGACGATGGCGGCGCCCGTGCCATTGTTGAATCTTGTATCGAACTTGGGCACAAACTGGGTTTGCATGTAGTCGCAGAAGGCGTCGAAACCCAGACTGACTGGGAACTCGTTTCAGACCTTGGCTGTGATGAAGGTCAGGGCTATTTCATTGCCCGCCCAATGCCAGGCGATAATATACCGAATTGGCTGGAGCGCTGGAACGTCTCACTCGGCCTGGACGAAAAAGCAACCCGCGAAACCGCCTGAACCGGCAGCCATCTGCTACGGCAGTATATGTAAATTGGTTAAAAGTTCCGTTTTTTATTCTTTATTTTCCTGTTTTGTTTCTTTAATCGAAACACGTTATCCACTATAGTAGGTATTGGATTTATTCATTCTCAGCAAGGAGATTCCAGATGTTGTATGTATTAGGCCTGATTATTGTAATTGTCGTATTCGTTATTGGCATTTACAACAAATTGGTCGGGGCCAAAAACCAGGTTAAGAACGCTTTTTCACAGATCGATGTGCAACTAACCCGTCGCCATGACCTTATTCCAAACTTGATCGAGGCTGTTAAAGGTTACATGAAGCATGAAAGTGAAACACTGGAAGCCGTGGTTAATGCGCGTAACGCCGCTGTCTCCGGCTTACAAGCCGCTGCCGCTGATCCATCCAATCCGGAAGCGATCGAAAATCTTTCCAAAGCGGAAGGACAATTGAATGGCGCCTTGGGACGCTTGTTTGCACTGGCCGAAGCCTACCCTGACCTCAAGGCCAATGAGAACATGATGCAGTTCCAGGAAGAGTTAACTTCTACCGAGAACCGTGTGGCCTTTGCGCGCCAGGCCTTCAATGATGCCGTAATGCGTTTTAATACCATGCGCGAACAATTTCCAAACAACTTTGTGGTGGGTTTTTTCCCTGGCAAATTCAATGCAGCCCAGCATTTGCAAATTGAAGATGGCAAAACCGAAGTGCCAAAAGTCTCATTTGACTAATTGATCGCAGACCTTTTCAATACAGGTATCCTCACAATATTTAACGCGTGGGGATACCCGGACGCATGAATTTTTTCGAACAACAAGAACAAGCCAAACGCCAGTCACGCAAACTGTTTGTGGCTTTTGCCTTTGCTGTAATCGCAATCATCATTTTGGTGGATGTGGTGGTAGCTTTTGCTGCTGCTTATATTGGCGCGACCAACAGTAATCTTAATCAGTTTAATCTTTTTAGCGGTGCGTGGCTGCAGAACAATGCCGGCCTTATGCTGGCCAGTACATTGATTACCAGTGGCTTCATTGGCGCGGCGAGTATGTATAAAAGCGTGCGTCTGGGTTTTGGTGGCGGCACGGTAGCCAAAGATATGGGTGGCACCCAGATCACCGCCGATGTACGTGATCCCTTACGCAAACGCTTGTTCAATGTGGTTGAAGAAATGTGCATCGCTTCGGGTCTGCCCATGCCGGAAATCTATGTGCTGGAAGAAGAGGCCGCGATTAATGCCTTCGCGGCTGGCAGCCAGCCCTCCAATGCGGCAATTGCAGTAACCCGCGGGGCCTTGGAACACTTTGATCGTGATGAATTACAAGGCGTTATCGCACATGAATTCTCACATATCCTGAATGGCGATATGCGCATTAATATTCGTTTGATGGGGGTATTGTTTGGCATATTGATCATAAGTCTGATCGGCCGCACACTTTTACGCAGTTCGCGTCACGCACGCTATTCACGACGTAATGAAAATGTTTCGATCGTGCTGGTGATTGGTATGGCGCTGGCGGTGATCGGTTACGTAGGCCTGACCATGGGACGCCTGATCAAGGCTGCGGTATCACGTCAACGTGAATTTCTGGCCGACGCATCAGCGGTCCAATTCACCCGTCAAACCGACGGCATCAAAATGGCCTTAATGAAGATCGCTGCCAGTAAACACAGCTCGGTATTCAAAGCCTCGGATGCCGAAGAAGTCAGTCATATGTTATTTTCCAGTGGTCTAAAAATGTTTGGCGGCGCCTTTGCCACCCATCCGCCCCTGCCGGAACGCTTGTTGGCACTGGACCCGCACTTTAAACCCGACGACATCAATAAACTTGCCCTGGATATGGTCGAAAATGCCAGAAAAGTGGCCGAGCGTGCCGAACAAGAACTTAAAGCCGAACAAGAAAAAAGCGACAAGCCCGGACAAACCGATGCCTTTGGAAAAGCGCTGGGAGGCCTGGGGGTTTTATTACCTGGAGCTATCAGTGATGCAGTCGGTAACCCCGCCATCCAACACGTAATGTATGCCGAGGTATTGCGTCAACAACTGCCCCGCAAACTTCTTGATGCAGCCCACGACCAGGATAAAGATGTGTTTGACCTCACTCTGGCGCTACTCTTACACCCCGATGAAGAACAACGGCTAAAACAACTGGCGGTCTTGAATAAACAAATGGGCCAGGATCGCACCAATAAAGTCATTGAATACTTTACCGAAGTGCAGCAGAACAGTGATCAATTTCGTTTACCTTTACTCGATCTCGCTTTTCCGGCTTTGAAACGCCGCACCCAGGAAGAGTTGAATTTTCTTCGCGATCTGATCGATCGTATCGTGCACACCGATAACAAGATTGAACCTTTCGAATACGCCTTATCGCGCGTTCTTGCCTCACACCTCGCAGACAGTTGGGCGCCTTATGCACAGGGCAAGGTCGAAAAAAAGCCTGCGAAGATCACTGCTGCCATCACACATTTGTTTGCCGTTATTTCGCTGGAAGGCAGTCATGACCACGCAATCAATGCCGAGGCCTATGAAGATGGAATCAAGTATTTCATCGAGCATCCCAACAGCAAACGTTTGCTTAAGCATCTGGACCAGGAAGCCTTACTGCGTTTCGAGACCCCGGATGAGAACTGGATCCATGATCTCGATCAGGGTCTGTTAAGTCTGGACGCCTTGCCCATGAAGATCAAACGTGCCCTGATCGAAGCCCTTTCCATCACCATCGCGTTTGATGATGAGGTCAGTCAAGTGGAATCAGAACTTTTGCGTGCGATCTGCTCAACCCTGCATTGCCCGATGCCACCGATACTAAAGACTCAAGCCAGCGTTTCCTGATCAACTAAAAAAAGAAAGCCGACCCAAACAATGAGCCGGCTTTCTGGACACCCAACAATGGAGGAGGATTCATTGTCGGACTTCGGGATCGGGGAGATGACTTGAGATCAATCTCCCCAAAATTTCCACCAGGGCTTTTTACCTGGATTTTTAGTAACACTTTGGTCTTGCTCTGGATCACTACTTTTTTCACTGTCCGGTGCCGTTAGCGCACCAGTCTGATTCAACTCTTTTGCCTCAAGCGTCTGACG
>JABDMI010000081.1 GCA_013001575.1 Gammaproteobacteria bacterium | reverse complement strand
AAAAGATCCTGATCCTGGACGGCGGTATGGGCACCATGATCCAGGCGCACGAATTAGAAGAAGCGGATTATCGTGGTACACGGTTTAATGACTGGCAGAACGAATTGTTGGGCAACAACGATCTTCTCACCCTGACCCAACCCGAACTGATCAAGGCAATTCATCGCGATTACTATGCAGCCGGTGCTGACATCATCGAGACCAACACGTTTAATTCCAATGCGGTGTCCATGGCCGATTACGCTATGCAGGATCTGGTGTATGAACTGAATTTTGAAGCGGCAAAACTGGCTTGTCAGGTACGTGATGAATTTAACCAGAGCTCCACATGCAAACCGAGATTCGTAGCCGGGGTTTTGGGGCCGACCAATCGTACCTGCAGTTTAAGTCCGGACGTTAATGATCCGGGATTTAGAAATATTGCCTTTGATACTTTGGTTGACGACTATAGCAATGCCACCCAGGCGTTGATCGATGGCGGGGTCAACATACTATTGGTTGAGACCATATTCGATACCTTGAACGCCAAAGCCGCCCTGTTTGCAATTGATCAGCTATTCGAAGCATCAGCACACACACTGCCTGTGATGATCTCCGGGACCATCACGGACAATTCCGGTAGAACTCTGTCCGGTCAAACCGTGGAAGCCTTTTACAATTCCGTACATCACGCCAAGCCCGTGTCTATTGGTCTGAATTGCGCCCTGGGCCCACAACAATTGCGCCAACACATGCAAGAGTTGTCACGTATTTCTGAATTTCCGGTCTCGGCCCATCCCAATGCCGGCTTGCCTAATGCATTTGGCGGTTACGACGAAACTCCGGAACAAATGGCCACAGCAATTGCAGAATGGGCAGAGCAAGGCTTTTTGAACATTGTGGGCGGATGTTGTGGCACCACCCCGGAGCATATTCGGGCAATTGCTAAAGCCGTAGAGAACATTGCCCCGCGCAGCATACCCACTATTGAGAAAGCATTACGTCTGTCAGGTCTCGAAGCGTTTAGTTACACAAACCAGGATGTGTTCGCCAATATTGGTGAACGCACCAATGTCTCTGGCTCGGCACGTTTTGCCAAATTGATCAAACAAGGTGATTTTGAAACCGCTCTGGAAGTTGCCAAACAACAAGTGGATAACGGCGCGCAAATGATCGACATCAATATGGACGATGGCTTGATCGATGCACTAGACGCCTTCCCGCATTTTCTAAAGCTTATTGCCTCAGAACCGGATATTTCCAGAGTGCCTTTGGTGCTGGATTCCTCCGATTGGGAAGTGATCGAGTCCGGACTAAAGTGTGCACAAGGCAAATGCATTATTAATTCTATTTCATTAAAAGAAGGTGAGCAAGAATTCTTGCAGCACGCCAAATTGGCCAAACGCTATGGTGCTGCAGTAATTGTTATGGCCTTTGACGAGCAAGGTCAGGCCGACACCTGTGCACGCAAGATCGAGATCTGTGAACGCGCCTATCACTTATTGCTCAAGCATGACTTTCCGGCCGAAGATATTATATTTGACCCGAACATTTTCGCCATAGCAACCGGTATGGCCGAACACAACAATTATGCGCTTGATTTTATCGAAGCAACCCGCTGGATCAAACAAAACCTGCCACACGCTAAAGTCAGTGGCGGTTTATCCAATGTGTCGTTTGCTTTTCGTGGTAATAACCCGGTACGCGAGGCCATGCATTCGGTATTCCTGTATCACGCCATCCAGGCCGGCATGGACATGGGCATAGTGAATGCCGGACAGTTGGGAATTTACGCGGACATCGAACCCAAACTTAAGGCATTAACTGAAGCGGTTGTGCTAAATACCTCGGCGGATGCTGCCGAGGCGTTACTGGACTATTCACTGACCTTGAAAAGTGAAAAGAATAAAGTGACCGAAACCGAAGTCTGGCGCGATGAGCCTGTGGAAAAGCGTCTCGAACATGCACTGGTTAAGGGCATCACCAAATACATAGTTAAAGACACCGCACAGGCTCTAAAAAAACTCCAGGATCCGTTGGCAGTCATTGAAGGACCGTTGATGGCCGGTATGAATGTGGTTGGTGACCTTTTCGGATCCGGGAAAATGTTTTTACCGCAAGTGGTTAAATCTGCGCGTGTCATGAAACAGGCGGTCGCTTATCTGTTGCCATTCATGCAAGAAAAAGATGGCGAAAACGCCAAACAAAAACCCAAAGTGTTAATGGCCACCGTAAAAGGCGATGTACATGATATTGGTAAAAATATTGTTGGGGTTATACTGCAATGCAATGGCTACGAGGTTATTGATCTCGGCGTAATGGTACCGGCGGAAAAGATCCTGGATACAGCCATCGAGCAGAATGTCGATGTCATCGGTTTGTCGGGCCTGATCACGCCATCCCTATTGCAAATGAGTCAGGTTGCCAAAGAGATGCAACGCAGAAACTTTACCCTGCCCTTGCTGATCGGAGGCGCCACCACCTCAAAATTACACACCGCTCTGAAAATCGAACCTCACTATGAAAATGCCGTTAGCCATGTCGTTGATGCCTCGCGCGCCGTGTCAACGGTGCATGCTCTTTTATCCAGGGAGCATTCTACGGACTATGTAGCTGGATTAAAGCAAGAATACGAGACCTTGCGTCAACAACGCGGGGAACAAAAACAAACCCGTAAATCCCGAAACCTGCAGGATGCACGGTCCAATCGGTTTAAATTGGACGCCTCGAAAAAAGTGACCACAGAGCCGCAATTTATTGGCAATAAAATTTTCAGCGATTACCCCCTGGCCGAACTGATCGAGCGGATTGACTGGACTCCGTTTTTCCAGACTTGGGAATTACGTGGCACTTATCCCCGAATTTTCGACGATGCAGTGGTTGGCCATGAAGCACAAAAACTGTTTGCCGATGCTCAGGTAATGTTAAAACAGATCCTTAATGAAAAATGGATTACAGCCAAAGGCGTAATTGGTTTTTATCCGGCGCAAGCGAACGATGATGATATTCAAGTATCGGTTAATGGCGGAATTGAAACCTATTATGGCTTACGCCAGCAAGGCGCTTTTAGACATGGGAAAGCCAATCACTGCTTGTCAGATTTTGTTGATGCTGTGGATGACCATATAGGATTTTTTGCGGTGAATGCAGGCATCGGAGTCGCTGAACGGGCACAGGCTTTTGAAGCGGAACACGATGATTATTCGGCACTCATGTTAAAAGCCTTGGCCGACAGGTTAGCCGAGGCCTTTGCCGAACGCTTGCACGAACGGGTACGTACGGAATACTGGGGTTATGCCAAAAATGAAAATCTGTCGAATGAAGAACTCATTAAAGAAAAATATCAGGGCATTAGACCAGCTCCCGGTTACCCCGCTTGCCCGGATCACACTGGCAAACAATTGATCTGGGATATCCTGAAACCGCATGAATCTATTGACCTGAGTTTGACCGAGAGTTTCGCCATGAACCCGGGTGCTGCGGTTTCGGGCATGTATTTTTCACATCCGGACGCCAAATATTTCGGGGTTGGCAAGATCAATGATGATCAAGTTGAGGATTACGCCACGCGGCGTGGCTGGAGCATCGAAAAAGTCAAAGAATGGCTGGCACCGAATTTAGCATCGGAAAGTTGATTTCGTCCAAGCATCGTTTTCGGTTTTCCTGTTTAGGCAAGAATCTATTCACAGCAATGAATTTCAGACAAACACTCGTAGGATGGGCAAAACGAGGTGTGCCCATCAATCACTAAGCAAACGATGGGCACGCAAGCACCGGATCGAGTCTGGCACAAGCTTTGCCCATCCTACGTACACACTTAATGTACAATACCCACCCTTTCTAGCGACCCCTTAAGTAATCATGACAATCCTGACCGAACCCCAGAAAAAACGACTGCGTGCCAAAGGCCACGACCTCAAACCCGTGGTAATGATCGGTAATAAAGGATTGACTGAAAATGTCATGAAAGAAATTGCGAATGCCCTTGAGCATCACGAGCTCATCAAGATCAAAGCGGCTGTGGGTGAGCGTGAAGAACGTGATGCCGTATTCCAGAAAATTGTGGATGAGCAGCACGCGATTCTGGTGCAACGAGTCGGAAATATGGGATTATTCTTCAAACGCAATGGCGAGAATGCGAAGATTAAGCTGTAGTAGGGTTTTCCAACAATTTTTTTCGGGAGTCTTTTGCGATAGCAAACTAAGCAATTACGCACCCTTAAAATACACCGGATCTTTCAGATCCTGTTCAATGCATTCATCCAGAAGTTTTACGATGTGTCGATTGGTGCGTTGCTTGGAAATTCCAAACGCGGTGAGATCCAGTTTTGTGAATTGTTCAGCGACTTGTTTCACGCTTGGAACCAGATTCTCTTCTTGCACGATCATGTCCAAAAAACCGGCTTCGACGGCTTCGATCGGGCCATAAATCTCGGCATTCAACACAGAACGGCGGAAATAGCGCTTACTTAAGCTGTAACGGGCTAACTCGATCCCGACATTGTGCATGGTCATGCCAATCGCGGTTTCATTCAGACCGATCTTGAAGTGCCCTTCTACCCCGATGGCGTAATCTGCACTCATGGTGATAAAAGCCGCCTTCGCGATACAATGGCCAGGCACCGCCACTATGATCGGTAAAGGGAAATTGAGCATGCGTTGGGTAAAGCGCGAACCGGTTAAAACCAGATTCTTTATCGCATCCAGCCCGTTGGCCATTTCTTTCAGGTCATAGCCACCAGACAACATGCGAATTTCACTGGTCAATACAACCACGGCCTTGTCTTTCTCGGCCTGATCGAATGCCGCGTTCAATTCAGTAAAAACCTGGCTACTCAGGGCATTGGCTTTGCCATTTTGTAATGTGACGGTGGCAATACCCTCGGAAAACGCGTAATTAACTAACTCAGACATGGTGATCCTTAGTTCAATTTGGAAAGTGTCACTTTACCGTGGCTTGACTAAGGTATCCATATTTTTTTGCTTAATTTGATTCCGAACAGACCAACATGCTTGATAAGTGACCGAATCATTTAACGCTTCTGAAACTCGGCATGGATCTCGATTTCCACCTCATCCGCGACCAGTGGAATAAATTCGTGCATACCAAAATCCGAGCGCTTGATAGTTGTTGACGCTTCAAAACCCAACGTATATTTGGCGGTGAGCATATTGACCGCGCCGCCATTGAATTTAGAACGCAATTCAATACTTTTGCTTATGCCACGCAATGTCAATTCGCCGCTGATCAACAATTGATTTCCCGATCCTTGTTTGACCTCGGTCGTAACAAACCGGATCTCCGGATATTCATGCGTAGCAAACCAGTCGGACTCCTGTAAGGTGTTTTGCAATTTTGCATTATTCACGTCCACACTTGCAGGATAGACCAGTGTATCAAGTTGCAAGGCTTGTATATTCTCGGGATCAAAGTCGAGACTGGCGTCAAAGTCATTAAATCTGCCCACGTAGGTGGACAAACCCATGTGACCAATTTTAAACACCACGGAAGTGTGGGATTTATCCAGTTGGTATTGGCCTGCACGCAGTTCGGATAATTCTGTTTTGACAGTTGGCGTGATAAACGACAAGCAGCCGCTTAACACAACACACGCCAGGATCAGATTTACGCGAACGAATCTCATACCTAGATGACCCGTTGCAGCAGAAATAATTACGGATTATGCGATCAAGTTCAGGATGAAGAATTAGGTGAGGCTTTAGGTGGCTTTAACAATAATTCGGGCGTGTTGGCCTTGTACGCTTCATACTCAGGTTCGCCACCCCAGCGTTTATCGGCGATCTCTTCGAGCATATTGACGCCACTCATGCGGGTAATCAGCAGATACACAAATACCGGAGAAATTATCGCAATCCATTGCCAGCCCACCAGCACCGGAATGCTGATAATGAACACCCCGACCCACAAAGTGATCTCTCCGAAATAATTTGGGTGACGTGACCAGGCCCATAAGCCACTTTGGATAAAGCGACCTTTATTCGCAGGGACTTTTCGAAAGGCCCGTTTTTGCTGATCCGACAGCACTTCAATCACAAATCCAAATATCCAGACAGCAAGGCCCGCATAGGCAAATCCATCGAGTGGGACATTCTTAGTCGAGGTCAGGATGACCAGTGCCGCCGCCAGGGTCAGATATACCCAAAGCCCTTGCAGTGTCCAGGCGCCAAGAAATCTCGAAAAGACCGGTTTGATCTCATCAAAGCGGGTGTCTTTACCGTCTTTACGAATACGCAAGAATAAAAACGAACCCAGACGCAGCGACCACACAATGACAAGTACAGAAACCAACAAGGCACGAGGATTGCCGGAACCGCCACCCAATACCAGTCCGAAAATGATAACCGTGAGATAAGTCAGACTGCCAGTCAGGTCATAAAAATGTTCGGTTTGAAATTTATACGCGGGGACAAAAGCGATCCACTGGATCACAAAGGCGATAACGCCCAAAACGGCATACAAAGAATAGCCATTCCATTGCACCGAGTGTGCCTGATTTGCCAGTGCCATAAGACCGGCCAATAGTAATGCCACAGAAATGATAATGATCGAACGTAGTGTTATTTTTTGCATTGTTTTTCGCTTTATTAATTATTGATTTAATTCATCACTTTAAACAGTTTCCAGACTAAAAAAAAGACCGCAAAAACGGCCTTTATTTAAAATCATTGAAAAATTTACAATCCCGTAACGTCTTCCGCTTGTGGTCCTTTGGCACCATCAGTAACTTTCATGGTTACCTTTTGGCCATCCCTTAAGGTTTTACGCCCATCGCCATTGATCGCACTAAAATGCACAAACACATCTTTGCCACCATCACGTTCAATAAATCCAAAACCTTTATCGTCATTAAACCATTTAACTGTACCTTCAACTAACTCTGACATACTTACTTTCTCTCTATACTGTGGCGCGATGTTCTCTTGCCGTAAAAAAAATACCTTCCGCAAAACCGAAAGATAAAACTATTATAGGGTAATTAGTATGCACACTGTACTTTTTTTAAGCGTTAATTTAATTCATGGACAATTGCCACTATTCTGAAAAAATACAGTATTGGCAACTCTGCGATCAAAACAATTTTTATTCATAAATCAAAGTGTTGTGAGCCATATTTAAGCTTCAACTCATTCTTTACAGTGGCCTTCAAACTCTTGACCACTAAGGCGTAAGAATGATCGATCATGGCTTTTATTTCGTTTGGCGGGACACTGCCATCCAGACAAACGGTATTCCAGTGACGTTTATTCATGTGATATCCGAGAATCACTGCAGGGAAGATCTTCCGTAACATCAAAGCCTGATCAGGGTCACATTTCAGATTCATGCGTGCTTGTTTAACTTTTTTACCTGCGTTCTCGATTAGTGAATACGCCAGGGTCGCAAACATTTTTCCTTTGACCTTATACACCGCCACATCAGGACCAAAGGGATAATCCTCTTTTGCCTCCGGTTTTTTGATCAGGTAATTGTGGGCGGCCTTGTATTTCATTTCACTATCAATGTTATCGGGATCAACTCTATCTATTATCTCCTAATAAATATTCTGCTTAAATCTCATTGACTAAGATGGCCCTTGAAGAAATTTACGGTTCGTTTCCACGCTAACTTGGCTGCCCACTCTTCATAACGCGGAGTCGAGTTATTGTGGAACCCGTGTTTGGTGCCCTCATACATATGGCGCACATAGTTTATTTTGTGCTTTTTCAAGGCTGCCTCGAAATCCGGCCAGGCGGCATTGATGCGATCATCTTTTTCAGCTGCCTGGATCATGAGATGTGCTTTGATGTTTGCCACTTCTTCTGCTGACACACCCGATCCGTAAAAAGGCACTGCAGCGGCTAATTCATCGCCCATGGTTGCGGCTAGATAATTCGAAACGCTGCCACCCCAGCAAAAGCCGGTAACGCCAAGCTTGTCGCCAGCCAATGCATGCGATTTTAAGAATCGCGCACTATTGAGCATATCGATCTTTAACTTGTCTCGGTCCAGACTTCTTTGCAATGCCCTGCCATCGTCGTCATTACCCGGATAGCCACCCACAGGATGTAAGGCGTCAGGAGCGAGTGCCAAAAAGCCCTCAACGGCTGCACGACGGGCAACGTCTTCGATGTGTGGATTCAGTCCACGATTCTCATGCACAATTAATACAGGTGGGAACGGGCCTTCACCGGCAGGTTGAACCAAATAAGCTCGCATTTCATTCGAATTACCACCGGGAGATGGATAGGTGACATAGGTCGCTTTAATGCGTTCATCGGTGAACGAGATGGTTTGAGCAGCAGCGTAGCGTGGCAACAAGGCCTCAGCCATGCTCAAGGCCGCAACTGCACCAATGGCAAGTTTGGAGGATTTACGCAGGAATTCACGTCGGTCAATAACGCCGTGACAATATTCATCGTAAAAGTCGTAGATCTTTGGGTCGATGTCTTCATTCTTCATATTCAATTCCTTAATATGTCAGTTGAGGTTTACGACAGTGACAGTTTTCAATATAAAGT
>JABDMI010000080.1 GCA_013001575.1 Gammaproteobacteria bacterium | reverse complement strand
TCAATAACGCCGTGACAATATTCATCGTAAAAGTCGTAGATCTTTGGGTCGATGTCTTCATTCTTCATATTCAATTCCTTAATATGTCAGTTGAGGTTTACGACAGTGACAGTTTTCAATATAAAGTCATTGCGCCAAAAAGTTTACATTAACAACTGGGCAAAATCAGCATAATTTCTAACTGTGTTGAGTGCAAGGCATGCAATTAATTTTTCGCTTAAGCAGTTTCTTGCCAAGCAGTGTTTTTGCGGTAATGCGTTGTTGATTGACCCTAGCCCTTCACCATTAAGCGTTTCATGCCATTGGTCAAACCTTCCAGCGTTAGTGGATACATGCGGTCTTCCATTAGCTCTTTGGCTATCTCCAAAGAAGGTGTGTAGCCCCAGTGTGAAAGCGGGACCGGGTTCAACCAGATGGAGTGCGTGAAATGCTGGGTCAGGCGGTTCAACCACACCGCACCGGCTTCCTGATTGTAGTGCTCAACCGAAGCACCCGGATAGGTGATCTCGTACGGGCTCATGGTGGCGTCGCCAACAATAATGAGTTTATAGTCTTTTCCGTACTTACGCATTAACTCAAAGGTATCGATGTACTCGGTGCGTTTACGAAATTCCGTTTTCCACAAACGTTCGTAAATGAAGTTATGGAAATAATAGAATTCCATGTGCTTGAGCTCTGAACGAGCAGCTGAGAATAGTTCTTCACAGATCTTGATGTGATCATCCATAGACCCGCCAATATCAAACAGGATCAACACATTGATGCGGTTACGTTTTTCCGCACGCATTTTAATATCCAGATAACCGGCATTTTTTGCGGTTGAGGAAATGGTGTTATCCAGATCCAGTTCATCCAGATGACCTTCACGGGTGAATTTACGCAAGCGTTTCAAAGCCACCTTGATATTACGCGTTCCGATCTCGACCGAGTCATCCAGACCACGAAACTCGCGTTTGTCCCAGACTTTCACGGCACGCCGATGACGGGACTCTTTTTGACCGATACGCACACCCTCGGGATTGTAGCCATACGCTCCGAAAGGCGAACGTCCTGCGGTACCTATATTCTTGTTGCCACCTTGATGGCGCTTGTCCTGATTCTCCAGACGTTCTTTGAGTGCCTCCATGAGTTTTTCCCAGCCACCCAAAGACTCAATGAGTTTTTTCTCTTCGTCGCTTAATCCCAGTTCCGCCCGTTTTTCCAGCCAGTCGGCCGGAATCTCGTATTTATTGAACAATTCGTCAAGCGACTCAAGGCCTTCAAAATAAGCACCAAAGGCGCGGTCAAATTTATCGTAATCGGATTCTTTTTTTACCATGGCCGTACGCGACAAATGATAAAAATCATCAATACTGGCATGCGCAACATGTTTTTCCAGGCCTTCGATCAAGGCCAGATACTCGGTGACCGAAACCGGCAAACCGCCATTGCGTAAAGTAAAAAAGAAATCGATCAACATTTGTCTTAATTAGATCCTGAATCGAGTTCAGTAATTCGGTTCTATCCTCTTTGTCATCGCGAGACAGCTTTGCTGACGTGGCGATCTCGTTACTTTACTGATGAATTCAATTTAGCACTCCACAAACCTTCTGAGATTGCCGCGTCGTTTCACTCCTCGCAATGACCTATTTACTGCCCTCTTCGTCTCGACATAAATGCCAAGCGCTCGAACATATGCACATCTTGTTCATTCTTCAACAAGGCGCCATGCAGAACCGGTATGGCATTTTTACTGTCTTTGGCTTGCAGTACTTCCAGCGGGATATCTTCAGCCAACAATAATTTCAACCAGTCCAGCAATTCCGAAGTGGATGGCTTTTTATGCAAGCCCGGCACCTGACGGATCTCGAAAAATATTTCCAGGGCTTCTTTGAGTAAATTCTTTTTAATGTCCGGAAAATGCACGTCAACGATCGATTGCATGACTTCATGATCCGGGAAGCGGATATAATGAAAAAAGCAACGGCGCAAAAACGCATCGGGCAATTCTTTTTCATTATTACTGGTGATGATTATGATCGGGCGATGTTTTGGTGTAATGACTTGCTGGGTCTCGTACACATAGAATTCCATGCGATCCAGCTCACGCAATAGATCGTTGGGAAATTCGATATCGGCTTTATCGATCTCGTCGATCAACAATACGGGCTGTTCATCCGCTTCAAAGGCCTGCCACAACGGACCTTTTTTAATGTAGTTCGCGACATTCTCAACGCCTTCTACACCCAGCTGTGAATCGCGTAAACGTGAAACCGCGTCGTACTCATACAAGCCTTGTTGGGCACGCGTGGTGGATTTGATGTGCCATTGATAGATCGGCATACCCAAACCCCGGGCAATCTCTTCGGCCAACATGGTTTTGCCCGTGCCTGGCTCGCCTTTAACCAATAGGGGGCGCTGTAATGTGATCGACGCATTCACTGCAATTTTCAGCTCGTCGGTTGCAACGTAATTTTCTGTACCTTCAAATCTCATCATAATCTCGTTTTATTTAATTAACCGGAAACGTGGAATCTGTTCGCCTTCTACTTCAACATTCTCGCGGAACATGTCGATTGGTCGAACCCAGAGCCCACTGTCGTTATACAGCGGTTTATAAACCACCACAATCTCATTGGACTCGGAATGCGTGGCTGTTCCGATCACTTGATAGTCATTACCCTTGTAGTGTCTGTAACGTCCTGGCGCTATTATCGGATCTTCCAATGTTTTACTCGTAGCGAACTTCAATGACTTCGTAATATTTTTTACCACTAGGCGCATCCACCACGGCTTCATCACCCTCCTGTTTCCCGATCAGAGCTCTTGCGATGGGTGAGGTGATAGAGATCTGGTTTAGCTTAATATCGGCCTCGATGGCTCCCACGATCCGGTAAGTCACCTCGGCATCGGCTGCTTCATCGTATAAAACCACAGTCGTGCCAAATACCACTTTGCCGTTATTCGGTAAAGTGGTGACGTCAATGATCTGACAATTGCTCAACTCGCCTTCGAGTTGTTGTATGCGGCCTTCATTAAAACTCTGCTGTTCGCGTGCGGCATGGTACTCGGCATTTTCTTTTAGATCACCGTGCTCACGCGCCGTTGCGATCGCTTCAACGATCTCGGGGCGTTTCACGCTTTTAAGGTATTTTAATTCTTCACGCAGTTTTTCAACCCCGCGTGCAGTTAACGGAACTAGATCCATGGTATCTCTCGTAATATCGGCCGGAACGTGCGGCTACTTGGAGTAAACGATTATTTTATTACGCAATGGCTTGCTTGTGTAAGTCTTTTAGTTGATTGACCGAGTAATTTTGCAAATGCGCCATGGCTTCACAGGTCGCAAGACCCGCAGTCATGGTGGTGTAGTAAGTCACTTTGCCAACCACCGCCGCTCGACGAATCGTCTCGGATTCACGAATAGACTTTTTACCCTCGGTGGTATTAACGATCAGGTCGATCTCGTCATTTTTGATCATATCCACAATGTGCGGCTGGCCTTCGTGGACTTTATTGATGCGTTTACACTCCAGTCCTTGCTCATCCAGGTAATCCGCCGTGCCACCGGTTGCCACAATTTTAAAGCCCTTATCGATCAGATTTCTGGCCAGCACGGCAGCACGCGGCTTGTCGCGGTCTCGCACACTGATGAATGCCGTACCCTCAGTGGGAATTGTTGCACCACCACCGAGTTGGGCCTTGGCGTAGCCTTCAGCAAAGGTTGCACCCACACCCATCACTTCACCGGTGGATTTCATTTCCGGACCCAGGATCGGATCGGCTTCCGGGAATTTTCCGAATGGAAACACCGATACTTTGACTGAATAGTACGGTGGTATAACTGATTTGGTCTCGCCCTGTTCGGCCAAACTGATGCCAGCCATACAGCGTGCCCCGATCTTGGCGAGGGCTTGTCCGGTGGCCTTGGACACAAAAGGTGCCGAGCGCGAAGCACGAGGATTCACTTCCAGGACGTATATTTCTTCACCCTGGATCGCGAATTGGGTATTCATCAAACCAACCACATTAAGCTCAAGGGCAAAGTCGGTGACCATCTGATTCATTCGCTCAATAATACTTGGCGACAAAGAATGCGCCGGCAATGAACACGCCGAGTCTCCCGAGTGCACACCCGCCTGTTCGATGTGTTCCATAACCCCGCCGATCAATACGTCCTGACCATCACAAACGGCGTCCACATCGACCTCAATGGCCATATCCAGAAAACGATCCAGCAGCAATGGTCCACTTTCATTGAAGCCTTCATTGCCTTTGAGATAGTCTTTTAGATCTTTTTCCGAATACACGATCTCCATGCCGCGACCGCCCAGAACATAAGACGGGCGTACCACCAGCGGGTAGCCCACTTCTTTGGCGCGCTCAACCGCTTCTTCGGGGGTTGAGGCAATATCGTTTGGTGGTTGTTTGATCTCCAGTTTGTTGGCAAGCGCCTGGAAACGTTTACGATCTTCGGCAGCGTCA
>JABDMI010000079.1 GCA_013001575.1 Gammaproteobacteria bacterium | reverse complement strand
TCCTGATCTTTGTCATTATTGCCTTGATCTGTGGCGCACTCCTGGGACTGGCTGCGGTTCGTTGGGCAACGCGCGAAGACCCGCTGGTTGAAAAGATCAATGCACTATTGCCACAAACCCAGTGTGGGCAATGCACATACCCGGGTTGCAAACCCTATGCCACAGCCATCGCCAAAGGTGAAGCGGACATCAATCAATGCCCGCCCGGGGGTGAAACCACAATACGTGAATTGGCCGACCTGCTTGGACTACAAAGCAAACCTCTGAATCCGGAGCATGGTGAAGAAAGCCCCAGGACGGTGGCGGTGATCGACGAAGCCACGTGCATCGGATGCACCTTATGCATTCAAGCTTGTCCGGTTGATGCGATCCTGGGTGCCGCCAAACAAATGCACACCGTGATCGCGGCGGAATGCACCGGCTGTGATCTGTGTTTACCACCTTGTCCAGTCGATTGTATTGATATGGTTCCGGTGCAAGAAGGCATTCATGACTGGCAATGGCCACTGCCTCAGTTATCAACTAACAAAACCGTTTCCGAAGGGAGTCTGTAATGGATGTACCCTTACGTGAAGCCCCCTACCGCTTTACCGGCGGGATTGAAGTCAATGCTAACAAAGATGAATCGACAGCTGATCGCATTCGTCACACTCCAATACCCGGCCAAATAATCTTGCCCTTGCGTCAACACAGCGGCAATGCGGCTACACCATTGGTCTCTATTGGCGAACAGGTTTTAAAAGGCCAGTTACTGGCCGCAGCACACGGATCGGTCAGCGCCAATATCCATGCGCCCACTTCGGGAATGATCGTCGCAATTTCCGACTACCCGGTGCCGCACCCGTCCAATCTTAGTGACACATGCATTCGCTTGATCCCGGACGGCATGGACATGTGGATAGAACGCCCTGTCACCGAACGTGACTATAAAAATCTCGATAATCAAACAATCATCGAGATCATCCGTAAACACGGTATTGTTGGATTGGGCGGTGCGGTTTTTCCGACCGAAATAAAACTGAAAAATAGTCAAGACAATCGAATATCAGCAAATCAGAAAAACTTACCGGATCTGCATACAGTTGTGATCAATGGCGCGGAATGTGAACCGTATATTTCCTGTGACGATAAACTCATGCAGGAATACGCCGATGACTTGCTGGAAGGCATTGGAATAGTCTTACAGATCACCGGCGCTGAACGTTGCATGTTTGCTATTGAAAATAACAAGCCGGAAGCTTTGCGTTTTGTTAAACAAGCATTACGCGAATACAACGACGCCCGCATTGAACTGTATTCACTGCCCAGCCTTTACCCGCAAGGCGGTGAAAAACAGTTGATTCAAAGTTTAACCGGTAAAGAAATATCACCCAATGGCCTGCCGCTGGATCTTGGTTACTTAATGTTGAATGTGGGCACCATAAAAGCCATACGCGACGCCGTAATAGATGATATGCCCTTGATCAGTCGGGTGGTCACGGTAACCGGTGATGGCATCAAGTTCCCGCAAAATGTCATGGCCATGTTGGGCACTCCGGTATCCGAGTTGATAGAATTTTGCGGTGGCTATAAAGACAAGCAACAATTGCATCAGCTGATCATGGGCGGGTCCTTGATGGGCATCAGCTTGCACAGTGATGCGGTACCGGTAGTCAAGGCCATGAATTGCGTCCTGGTATCCACCAGAAAGAATACACAACCCAAACAAGCCCTTGCCTGTATTCGCTGTGGCGAATGTGCGCAAGTGTGTCCGGCTGGTCTCTTGCCACAACAACTCTACTGGTACAGTCAGGCTAAAAACTATCATGAAGCACAGCGCTTCAATCTTGCCGATTGTATTGAATGTGGTGCGTGTGACTATGTATGCCCCAGTCACATACCATTAGTGCAATATTTTCGCCACGCCAAGAGTGAAATACGTCAACGCGATGAACAAATTCGTCTGGCCGAACAAGCCAAAATGCGCTTTGAAAAGCGTGAACAGCGTCTCGAGAAAATAGCCACACAACGCGCCGAGCGCCTGGCTGCGAAAAAAGCCCGGACGCAAAAACTCGCCAGCAAAGACAGTTCGGCAATTGACGAGATCATGCAGCGGGTTAAACAACGCAAAAGTTCAAATACTGACAGAAATAACTCAGGAGATGCTAACTAATGCATTTCCCGACCCAGTCATCGCCTTTCATCAGGCCAAAAAACACCGTCACAAAAATGATGCTGCATGTGCTGCTTGCCTTAGTGCCGGCCTTGATCGCGTATGTCTGGTACTTCGGCTGGGGAATCGTGATTAATTTGGGCATCGCCACAATTACTGCCCTGCTGTGTGAATTTCTGGCTTTACGGTTACAAAACAAACCCGGCTTACCCGCACTCGGTGATCTAAGTGTTGTGGTTACTGCAATACTCATCGCCTTCTGTTTACCACCCTTAACCGCCTGGTATGTCACGGTTATCGCCGTAGCATTTGCCGTGCTCCTGGCGAAACACGTTTATGGCGGACTGGGATATAACATTTTCAATCCCGCCATGGCCGGTTATGTTGTGGTGTTGATCTCTTTCCCGCAAGAGTTGACAGTGTGGCTACCGCCACGCGGTGTAGACCTTGGCCTCGACAGCGTATCGTTCGGGCAAACTTTGAGTTATGTATTAAGTGGGAGTCTGCCAACACCCGCCAGTCTGGACGCGGTGACCAGCGCGACCCCACTCGATCTATTGAAAACCGATCTGGGCGAAATGCGCACCATGTCCGAGATCAAAACTCACCCGATCTTTGGTTCACAAGGCGCACATGGTTGGGAGTGGATCAATAACTATATTGCAATTGGTGGTATTTACCTGATGTTCATGAAAGTGATCCGCTGGCACATCCCTGTGGCGGTGCTCGCAAGCCTCGCGGTGATGGCTGGCATGTTCAACATGTTTGACCCTGACCATTACGCCAAAGCCGGTTTTCATATTTTCAGTGGCGCCGCAATTCTATGCGCCTTTTTTATAGCCACAGATCCGGTCACTGCCGCCACCAGCAACATGGGACGAATAATTTATGGGATCGGGATCGGCGTGCTGATCTATGTGATCCGTAACTGGGGCGGTTATCCGGACGCCGTTGCTTTTGCGGTGCTTTTGATGAACATGTGTGTACCTTTAATTGATTATTATTTCAAACCTCGCGTTTACGGACACGGTAAAAGCAAAACCAAAAAAGCGAAAAGCTAAACAAATAGACTCATGCAAGAAACCGAACCCACACAATCACCTGCACCGGACGAGCAAGCGTCAAAAGCCGTGCTATGGTCGGCCTTGTTACTTGCTGCATTCAGTTTAGTGGCCATGAGTCTGGTGATCATCACCCAACGTGGTACATCCGAACGCATTCTCCAGAATCAACAGGCGTTTTTACTTGCGAGTCTTGCCGAGGTAATGCCGCCTGATCAATTCAACAATCAACTTGTCAATGACAGCTACCTGGTTAACGCTCCGCTACTTGGCCCTGAAACGGTTAGGGTTTATCCTGCATACTTAAATGGAAAACCCAATGGTGCCATACTCACTGCGGTAGCGCCGAATGGTTATAACGGCAAGATTAAGATAATTCTCGGCCTCGATTACGCAGGCCACATTCACGCGGTCAGAGTGCTTGAACACAAAGAAACACCCGGTCTGGGCGATCCTATCGAAATAAAACGTTCCAACTGGATTACCCAGTTCAGGCAACGAAGTTTAGAGGACCCGGAATTAGCGGATTGGCAAGTTAAAAAAGACGGTGGCCAATTTGACCAATTAACCGGGGCAACCATTACTCCACGTGCCGTGATTAAAGCCCTCAGTAATGCCTTGCTGTATTATAACGAGAACAGATCGAGCATCTTTGCACAACAAGAAGCAGGAAAAAATCCGTGAGCTCTGAATTAAGCGCGCAACAAATACTGAAAAATGGTTTCTGGACCAATAATCCGGGTATCGTGCAACTGCTTGGTTTATGTCCTCTGCTCGCGGTCAGCGGTACGCTGATCAACGGTCTGGGGCTGGGATTGGCAACTTTGTTTGTACTGATGTTCTCAAACCTGAGTGTGTCACTGATACGCAACATAGTGCGTCCCGAAGTACGCATTCCGGTGTACGTTTTGATAATTGCGGCGCTGGTGACCTGCGTTGAACTGGTCATGAATGCTTACCTGCATGAACTCTTTTTAGCCCTGGGTATTTTTATTCCATTAATCGTTACCAATTGCGCAATCATCGGAAGAGCCGAAAGTTTTGCTTCTAAAAATTCACCTCTACTGTCAATGCTTGACGGTTTCAGTATGGGCGCGGGTTTTGCCCTGGTACTTGTTGTTCTGGGCGCAATTCGGGAATTAGTTGGGTACGGCAGTTTAATGAGAAATGCTGAAATGCTGTTTGGAGCCAATGCGACAAACTGGCAAATTCAACTTTTTCCCAGTGAGCACGGATTTTTACTGGCAATCCTGCCGCCCGGAGCGTTTTTCTTTTTAGGCCTGTTGATTGCCATGAAAAACCTGATCGACAAAAGATACCCTGCGAGTAGCAGTGAATCTGTTCCACAACATGTTGAATTAACTCCAGCCAGCGTTTAAAAAATATGAACAAGGCAAAGCGCAGCGAAATATTTAAACGCTGGCACGAAAAAAATCCTGATCCACGTACGGAGTTGAATTATTCCTCACCCTTTGAATTATTGATTGCAGTAATTCTCTCTGCGCAAGCCACCGATGTGGGGGTAAACAAGGCAACCGATAAATTGTATGCCGTGGCCAATACGCCTCAAGCTATTCTGGATCTGGGTTTGAGTAAACTCAAGACCTATGTCAAAACCATAGGCTTATACAATGGCAAGGCAAAAAATATTATTGCCACATGCAAAATTTTGTTGGAAAAGCATGACGGTCAAGTGCCACGCACGCGCGAGGAACTTCAGGCCCTGCCCGGAGTCGGCAGAAAAACCGCAAACGTGGTTTTGAATACCGCCTTTGGTGAACCCACCATGGCTGTGGACACACATATATTCAGGGTAGCCAATCGCACCGGATTGGGAAAAGGCAAAACTGTATTGGAAGTGGAAAAACGCTTGCTGCGGCTAATCCCTGAGGAATTTATTGTGGATGCGCACCACTGGATGATCCTGCATGGTCGATATGTGTGTAAGGCGCGCCGCCCTGATTGTCCCAATTGCCTGATCGCCGATCTGTGTGATTACAAACACAAGACCGTCAGCAACGTGGATTCATGAAATAATTACCCTAGCCAACAGGTCATTATCAACATCGGAGAATTATGTTTTACGGAGATCAGCGCGACCAGACCCGACAATTCTTTTTCGCGGTTTGGCAAAAGCTGCAAAATAACAGCCCCTTGTTGCCGCTAGAGGCCCAGATTGCGGATGTCATGCACTTGCACCCGGAATACAATGCCTTTTTTGCCGATCCGGATCACAACAGTGACGCGGATTTTAGTGTGGAAACCGGCCAAAGTAATCCTTTTTTACACATGGGCATGCATTTGGCTTTACGTGAGCAATTAGGCACAAATCGCCCGGCGGGTATACAAGATACCTTTCGTGCTTATTGTGAATACTATGAGGATGCGCATGTCGCCGAACACAATATGATCGAGACTCTGGGTGAAATATTATGGGACGCGCAACGCCAGGGGCTTGCTCCGGACGAACAACGCTATTTGAGCCTGTTAAAACAACGCCTTCCATCTCATACTGTATAAGCATGACAACTATGACTACTAATAATCGTCAATTCAGCGAGTACCCGGTTCAGGGCGTGGGCATTGGATTACGCCGTGAAATGGCCAGCGCTCTCGAACAGTCTGCACAAGAGCTATTTAATAAAGAGCGTTTGAATTTTTTCGAAGTTGCTCCGGAAAACTGGATGGGTGCTGGTGGCAAATTGAAAAAACAATTTCGTGCTTTCACGGAGCGCTACCCTTTTGTAACGCATGGACTGTCTTTGTCGATCGGCTCTCCGGCCCCCTTAGACGAAGAGTTTGTGCGCAACATCAAAACCTTTCTCGACGAGCATTCCATCCGGTTTTATACCGAGCACCTCAGCTATTGCAGTGACTATGGACATTTGTATGACCTCATGCCCATCCCCTTTACCGGGGAAGCTGTGCACTATGTGGCAGAGCGCATCAAACGGGTACAGGATATTCTGGAGCGACGTATCGCCGTTGAGAATGTTTCCTATTACGCCGCGCCTGGTCAAGAATTGAGTGAAACGGAATTTGTTAAAGCTGTACTAGACGAAGCCGACTGCGACTTGTTACTCGATATCAATAACATATTTGTAAACAGCATAAACCATCAATACGATGCGGAAAATTTCCTGAAGAATATGCCCAAAGAACGCGTAGTGTATTTCCATGTTGCCGGTCACTTTGTGGAAGCAGAAGATTTGCGCGTTGATACTCATGGATCAGATGTGTGCCATGAGGTTTGGGAGCTATTAGACAAGGCCTATGATCATTTTGGCGCGGTACCGACCCTGCTTGAGCGTGATTTTAATATCCCTCCACTCCCTGAGCTGATGCAAGAAGCCGATCGCATTAGGACTTTGCAAACACAACGCCTTGCAGTAAACAAAAGCTCAAGACACGTTGCCTGAAAATGTCTGAATCGTCAGAAAAAAAACTCAAAGATTTTCAAAAAGTGCAATTGAATTTCGCACAGCATTTACGCGACCCTGAACACAGCAATCCGCCCGAAAATATCGAAGATAGACGCCTGAAGATCTACCGCGATTTGTTTTTTAGCAATATCAAAGGTTTGGTAACGCAAACCTTTCCGGTCTTGCGCCAGTTCTACTCGCAAGAACAATGGGACAAATTGATCCGTGAATTCATGATCGGGCATAAAGCACATACCCCGATGTTTTTGGAGGTTTCCTCCGAGTTTGTCGAATTTTTGCAGAACACTTATCAACCCGGGGAAAACGACCCGCCATTCATGCTTGAGCTGGCGCATTACGAGTGGGTTGAATTGGCAGTTTCGGTCATGGACGTGGAACCGGAACTGGATAAGATTGATCCTGACGGTGATTTATTGCTGCAGTCACCCTAC
>JABDMI010000078.1 GCA_013001575.1 Gammaproteobacteria bacterium | reverse complement strand
TGGTAGAAAATTACGATGCTTTAATTTCAGATTGTTTGGCCACAAGAGAGTACCAGGCAGAAGTGGCAGAGTTAGAGCCCTTTGGTTATGACCTGTTCTCAGGCGTACCCACCACATTTGCGCCGGTCACGGAAATTCCTGTCCCGCAAGATTATGTTTTAGGGCCCGGGGACACCATTAAAGTGTTTACCTATGGCAATGAAACCGGTAGCAATGCGTATACCGTTGACCGCAATGGCGTGATCACGGTAGAAAAACTTGGGCCTATAGTGGTCGCGGGTCTGGATTTTTCTGAAGCCAAACAAGCCATTGAAGATCGCTATGCAACCACAATGATCGGGGTTAAAACCAATGTGACCATGGGTGAGCTGCGGTCGATGCGGGTTTTTCTGTTGGGGGAAGCGGCTAATCCGGGCTCCTACACGGTCAGCGCCTTATCCACCATCACTAACGCGCTATTTGTTAGTGGCGGAATCAATAAAATTGGCTCCTTGCGAAATGTGCAATTAAAACGCAATGGCAAAACTGTAACCACGCTGGATCTCTATGATCTCTTGTTGCGTGGAGACACACGCAATGATGTGCGCTTACAGCCGGGCGATGTTATTTTTATTCCGACGGTGGGGGACCAGATCTCGGTGTTCGGTCAGGTCAAGCGTCCGGCGATCTACGAGATCAAACGCGAACATCATCTGGATCAACTGATTCAATTGGCCGGTGGGGTGTTGCCCGAAGCCTACGCGCAAAACGTCAGTATCACGCGATTTGCCAATAACAGCGAAAAAGAAATATTGAATGTTGATCTGGCCACGCGTCCTGGACAACAAGTAAAAGTCAAAGCCGGAGACTTTGTTGAAGTCAGTGCGGTGCTTGACGAGATTGGCAACTCGGTGGAGTTACTTGGACATGTGAAACGTCCCGGGGTTAAAGCCTATTCTAAAGGCATGCGCCTGACCGATCTGCTGGGCAGTCGCGCCAATCTGAAAAACAAGATTGACTTGAATTACGGTCTGATCCGCAGACTCAAACCACCTGCGAATGATATTGAAGTGCTTAGCCTTGATCTAAGCCAGGCGTATCGCGCACCAGGCAGTAATTTTGATGTGGTGCTGAAACCTGAAGACAAGATATTCCTGTTTGAAAAAGGCGTGAGTCGCGAAAGTACCATTTTGCCCTTGCTTTTGGAGCTGGAACAGCAATCGGGTGATAAGGAAAAATTACAACAGGTGTCTGTGGGTGGCCGCATAAAAGTCCCGGGCAGTTACCCGATGCAAAATGTCATGACCGTAATGGATCTTGTTAGGGCGGGGGGCGGTTTGTCGGATGCCGCATATCGACTTGAGGCAGAACTGAGTCGTGATGATTTGAACGAAAATTACGAGCTGGTGAAAACGCACATTAATGTTGATCTGGAACGTTTACTGGCAGGCGATCAGTCAGCCAATCTGCAATTGCAGTCGAGAGACCGCCTGGTCATCAAGGAAGTACCCAACTGGCGTGAGAATAATGCAGTAGAGATCTTGGGTGAGGTACAGTTCCCGGGTGAATACACCATCAAGTCCGGAGAGACATTAGGCCAATTGATGCAACGCGTTGGCGGATTGAGTCCTAATGCCTTCCCGCAAGGGGCCTTGTTTATTCGTAAATCCTTGCAAGAAAAAGAAAATGAATATTTGCAGTCTTTGGCCAATAAACTGGAAAAAGACATTACCTTGTTGTCGATCGAGAAAAACACTGAAGCAGTTGAACTGGGCGCAAACTTGCTCAGCCAATTACGCGAGACCGATGCAGTAGGACGATTAGTCATTGATCTGAATTCGGTGATCGCCAATGTCGGACATGAATACAAAGACGTGATCTTGCAAAATGACGACAAGTTATATATTCCTGAAAAAACCCAGGAAGTCACCGTGATCGGCGAAGTTCAGTTCCCAACCTCGCATTTGTATGACGGTCGCAGCTCACGAAATGTCTACTTGCAACGCAGTGGCGGCTTTACCGCCAAAGCAGATGCCAAACGTGTGTATGTTGTGCGTGCGGACGGCAGAGTGGTGAATCGCGAATACAGTTCTTGGTTCTCGCAAGGCGATTACGCCGATATCAATCCGGGCGACACCATTGTGGTGCCATTGAATGCAGATAGGGTCAGACCATTAACTTTATGGACCAATGTGACCCAGATCTTGTCGCAGATCGGTATTTTTGCTGCCAGCGCCAAAACCGTCGGCATCTTGTAATTTTTATCTAAATCGCACAGGAACTGTTACCAATGACAGTCAGAACCCGTTTTGCCCCAAGCCCGACCGGGTTTTTACATATCGGTGGTGTACGCACCGCATTGTTTGCCTGGTTGTACGCCAAGAAACACAATGGGGTGTTCGTTTTACGCATCGAAGACACCGACAGAGAGCGTTCTACCGAGGCCTCGGTACAGGCCATCCTGGATGGCATGCAATGGTTGGGCCTGAATGCCGATGAAGGGCCTTTTTACCAAACGGATAACTTTCCACAATACAAGAAAGTCATACAGCAACTACTCGACCAGGGCGATGCCTACTATTGTTATTGTTCCAAGGTGCGAATTGATAACTTGCGTGAACAGCAACGCGCGAATAAACAAAAACCCCGTTACGATGGGCACTGTCGGCAACTCAGCGAGCCGGTAGCCGGTGTTGATCCGGTGGTGCGTTTCAAAAACCCCGTCGAAGGTGACACAACATTCCTCGACCTAGTCAAAGGCGAGATCAGTGTTGCCAATGCGGAATTGGATGATCTGATCATCGCGCGTTCGGATGGCACGCCGACTTACAATCTTACTGTGGTCGTCGACGATCGTGATATGAACATTACCCATGTGATCCGTGGTGACGATCATGTCAACAATACACCACGCCAGATCAATATTTATAAAGCGCTGGATGCCGCGGTACCCGAATTTGCCCATTTACCCATGATCCTGGGCGCAGATGGTTCGCGCTTGTCCAAACGCCATGGTGCGGTGAATGTGATGGCCTATAAAGAAGCGGGCTATTTACCCGAAGCCTTGTTGAATTACCTGGTCAGACTTGGTTGGTCGCATGGCGATAAAGAACTCTTCAGTCGCGAAGAAATGATCGAGTTGTTCGGTCTGGACGACGTGAATAGGGCGCCGGCATCTTTTGATCCTGAAAAATTAAACTGGATAAACCAGCAGTATTTGAAACAGGCGGAAACCCCTCGCTTGACGGGTTTATTGATCGAGCATTGGCAAGGCACTTCTTTAAACACCGATCAGGGCCCGGATCTGGGTGTTGCCATTGACCTTTATAAAGAACGTGCCTCCACGGTAAATGAGCTGGGAGAGTATTTGCAGGTTTTTTATCAAGATACAGTAACTTATTCCGAGAAGGCACTAAAAAAGAACTGGAAACCAAACAGTCAGGAATTATTGGCTGCCGTTTATCAGCAACTGGAAACGCTTGAAATCTGGGATCTGGACAGTATCAGCGCTGTAATCAAGGCGGTGGTATCCGGTAACGAAGTGGGTTATGCCAAGGTTGCTCAGCCCATTCGCATCGCGGTACTGGGGGATACGAACTCTCCCTCTATTGATGCAGTGCTTGCATTGGCGGGGCGCGAACTGGCCCTGAAACGCATTGCGACCGCATTAGAACAGTTGAATTGATACTTTCCTGGCACATAAAACAAGAATATTTCCCTGAAAATGCCGCACTCAACGCTATAGAGCAAAAAAATCAAGCAATTCATTGACATGCCAAAACAGCTCAGTTAAAGTGCGCGCCTCTGCGGGGCTATAGCTCAGCTGGGAGAGCGCTTGCATGGCATGCAAGAGGTCGGCGGTTCGATCCCGCCTAGCTCCACCAAACACCTTCTCGGTACCGCAGAAACAAGGTCGCAAGACCAATGTCCAGGGTCCCCATCGTCTAGAGGCCTAGGACTCCGCCCTTTCACGGCGGCAACAGGGGTTCGAATCCCCTTGGGGACGCCACATATAACAAAACCTCGCTTCAGTAGAAGTGGGGTTTTTTTAT
>JABDMI010000077.1 GCA_013001575.1 Gammaproteobacteria bacterium | reverse complement strand
GATCAAGACAAGCTCACGCCTGAATGTTAAGCTGTAAAATCATTGTCGAACCTGAATGGCTGCTTTGCTTATGTCTACTGTTTTACGATATTTGTCACTTGTCATGACCTGCGCTGTGCTTTTTGCTTGCGATGTTGCGAGCGAAAATACTCAAGCCGAAAACACCGAACATACCAACATCCCTGAACATTCGGACAAAGCTATTACGGCATATATCATCAGCCCGTCGGATGGAGCCACCGTGACGTCCCCGCTGCGGGTGATCTTTGGTTTGCAAGGCATGGGGGTAGCCCCGGCGGGCAGCAACATCGAGAATACCGGGCACCACCACTTACTCATCGATGTGGATGAACTGCCCGACCTGAGCATGCCTTTGCCGGCGACCGCTAATTTAGTACATTTTGGCAAGGGTCAAACCGAAACCCTCCTCGAATTGGCGCCGGGCACACACACTTTGCAATTGTTACTGGGCAATTACGCCCATATCCCGCACTCGACTCCGGTGCTGTCTGAAAAGATCACCATCACGGTAAAATGATCCTTCCCAGAATACACACTCTTTCGAATTAAACTAATATGACAGAAACTATCCATCATGAAATACATCGCGTGCATCGCACTGGCTGGTTACGCGCCGCGGTGCTGGGTGCCAACGACGGCATTGTGTCCACCGCGAGTTTGATCCTGGGGGTGGCCGCCGCCAACGCGTCCACCCAAACGGTGCTGATCGCGGGCACCGCCGGACTGGTCGCGGGGGCGATGAGTATGGCAGCCGGGGAATACGTCTCGGTCAGTTCGCAAGCCGATATTGAAAAAGCCGATCTGGCCAAGGAGGCTTATGAACTGGAACACAATCCCGAATACGAACGCCAGGAACTGAAACTGATCTATATACATCGCGGCTTGAGTGACGAACTCGCCGACCAGGTTGCTACCCAATTGACCGAACACGACGCCATCGGCGCGCATGCCCGCGACGAGCTGGGTATCATGGACATGACCGCCGCGCGACCCATGCAAGCAGCCATCACCTCGGCCCTGGCGTTTTCCCTGGGCGCGGCCTTACCCTTACTGGTGGCCGCCTTGAGCAAAGTTGAACAGATTGCCTTGAGCGTACCGCTCGCTTCATTGGCCTCCCTGGCCGGACTGGGTTTGCTGGCCGCCAAACTTGGTGATGCGGGGGTGACCCGCAGTATTGCCCGCATCACCTTCTGGGGCGGTGGCGCGATGTTACTGACCCATTGGGTCGGCAAACTGGTGGGAACGATTCTTTAAAGCCAAGAGCTTTAAGACATAAACAATAAAGCCAAGAACTTTAAGACATAAAACAAAAATGCCAAGAACTGTAGTGCCAACAACTTCATTGCCTGCAAATACAAGCGACGACGTCATCGTGATCGGTGGCGGGCATAACGGCCTGGTGTGTGCGTTTTATCTGGCCAAGGCCGGCGCCAAGGTCACCGTCCTGGAACGTGGCGAGCAAGTGGGCGGAGCCGCCATCACCGAAGAGTTTCATCCGGGCTTTAAAAATTCGGTGGCTTCGTACACGGTGTCCTTACTCAATCCCAAAGTCATCACCGACATGGACCTGCATCGCCATGGTTTGAAAATTTTGGAGCGCAAGGTCAATAACTTCTGGCCGCATCAGCATAATGGCAAGCATGACTTCCTGGCCTTTGCGGTGGGTTTCGAGCATTTAAAAAAAGAGATCGCCCGTTATTCGCAACACGACGCCGACAATCTCGAGCGATATTTTGCCGACATCGAACTGGTCGCGAACCTGATCCGGGATCAGTTACTCAAAACCCCGCCGAATGCCGGCGGCGGTCTCAAAGACGTACTCAAACTCATCGCCTTAGGCAATCGCACGCGAAAATTGACGACCGAACAAAAAACCGTGCTCATGGACATTTTCACCAAAAGTGTGGCCGACTTTTTGTCATTGTATTTCGAGAACGAATTTGTCAAAGGCGCCTTCGCGTTTGACGGCATTGTCGGCACCTACGCGTCACCGCACACCCCGGGCACAGCGTATGTATTAATGCATCACGCCTTTGGCGAAGTGAATGGCAAACAAGGTGTGTGGGGTCACGCGGTGGGCGGCATGGGGGCGATCACCCAGGCGATGCAAAAAGCCTGCCAACAACAGGGGGTTGAGATCGTATTAAAGGCCGAGGTCAGCAAAGTGTTAAGCGCCAACGGCTATGCCACCGGTGTGGAATTGTGCGACGGTCAACAGATCATGGCCCGCACCCTGGCCGCGAATGTCAATCCAAGTTTGTTGTTCGACAAACTGGTGGATGCGTCCGTGCTACCCGAATCTTTCACCCGCAGGATCAAACATTACAAAAACGCTTCGGGCACCTTTCGCATGAATGTGGCCTTGGACAAGTTACCGAGTTTTAGCTGTTTGCAAGAACAGGACCGAGCGAGTACGCAACATCTCACCGGCGGCATTGTCATCGGCCCGACTCTGGATTATCTGGACCAGGCCTACCTCGACGCCCGCCAACACGGCTGGTCAAAACAACCGGTGGTGGAAATGCTCATCCCCTCGACCCTCGACGATTCCCTGGCCCCGCCCGGACAACACGTCGCCAGTTTGTTCTGCCAACAGTTTGAACCCGATGTTGACGGTGATATCGACAATTGGGACACCCATCGCGACGCGGCCGTGGAAACGATTCTGAATTGCGTGGAAGCACACGCGCCGGGATTCAAAGCCTCGATCGTCGGCATGCAGGTCTTGAGTCCACTGGATCTGGAAAGAAAAATTGGACTCACTAAAGGCGACATCATGCACGGGGTTTTAAGCCTGGACCAAATGTACTCCAGCCGACCCATGCTCGGCTACGGCACCTACCGCAGCCCGATCAAAGGCCTGTATCTCTGCGGCTCCGGCACCCACCCCGGCGGCGGCGTCACCGGCGTCCCCGGCCACAACGCCGCGCATGAGATGTTGAAAGATAAATTGTGGAAGTGACAGCAAGTGATCCGAATTCCTGAACTTGATTCAGGATCTCAAAAGCCTAACCAATGAGACCCTCGATAGCGACTTTGTCACTTCAAGGGATTCGACTTAATGAATTCCTGAACTTGATTCAGGATCTCAAAAGCCTAACCAATGAGACCCTCGATAACTGTTGTACAGTTTCAAGGGATTCGATTTATCTGAATTCCTGAACTCGATTCAGGATCTCAAATAGCATAACT
>JABDMI010000076.1 GCA_013001575.1 Gammaproteobacteria bacterium | reverse complement strand
TTTTTGGTCGGTATGCATTAATGGCTGATAATGCAAAACAAACTGTTTTTCCTTGACTGCGCGTATGAGTGCTTGCTCTTTTTGCATGCGTTGGGTTTCGTTGGCATTTATTTTTTTAGAATAAAAGCTGTAACGCGCTTTGCCTTTGAATTTAGCCTGGTACATAGCCTGATCAGCGTGCTTGAGTAATACTCGTGCGTTTTTACCGTCGCCAGGGAAAATTGATATGCCAATACTTGCGGTTACGAATATTTCCTCATTGCCGTGTTCGTGCGGTAAAGCCAGTGAATCAAGAATCTTGCGCGCAACAATCCCTGCATCTGAAACATTTTGCAGGTCTTCAATCATCACGGCAAATTCATCACCGGACAAACGTGCCACTGTATCCTGTGAGCGGATTGTGGAGCGTAAGCGGCTAGCCACACTTTTCAGAACCACATCACCGGCTTCATGACCATACATGTCATTAGCCATTTTAAATCCATCAAGATCGATGAACATTATCGCAACTTCCGTACGTTCTCTTTTGGCACGGGCAAGTGCGCGTTCAATACGATCACTCAAAAGGCTACGATTTGGAAGCGAAGTTAAGGCATCGTGATGTGCCATGAACTGTAGAGCTTCCTCGTTTTGAATGCGTTCACTTATGTCGCGGCCAGTTGCCACGAAATGCGTGATCATTCCGTGTTGATTACGCATCGGTGTTATTGACTGTTCAAAATGATATTCATTACCGTCAGGGCGGGAATTAATGAATACACCCTTATAAACCTTGCCACGTGCCAGAGTATCCCAAAGGTCATTATAAAAGTCGTCGTCATGATAATCCGACCTGAGTAAGCTGGCATTACTGCCAATCGCCTGTGACTTTTTGTAACCGGTTATTTTTTCAAAAGACGGATTAACGTATTCAATTTTACCTTCATTGTCTGTGATGATCACCGATTCTTCGGCCTGGGCTACAGCTCTACTCAGTTTGGACAAATTAATTTCAGTTTTAGAACGTTCTGCCACTTCCGAAATCAGCTTGCGGTTGGCCCGGGTCAATTCTTCTGTACGGGCCTCTACTTCGTATTCCAGGGTGGCTTGTTGGTTTTTGAGTTTTAACTGGGCTGCCTGGATCTGGGTCATCAGTGTATTGAAACCGCTGATCATTTCACCCAGGTCATCTTTGGTTGTGACCTTTATCCGTTTGGAGTAATCTTTTTCTTGAATCACATACTGGATAGCTCTGGAAAATTTAACAAAAGGCCTGGCCCATGTTTGTTGTGTGCTTCTCCAGATCACGAAACTGATCAGCGTTGCCATGGCCAGAGCAAGTAAGGAGAAGAGCACTATAAGTTTCAGGCGATCATATAAAGGTTGTAATGAGGCCAGAATCGAAATCGAGGCGATGACCTGATTGCCGTTAAACACGGGTTCCGAGATCAATATTTCATTTTGGCTTATCAATGGGTCTTGTTTGGCTGGATTAAATTTCAATTGCGGCGAAATATCACTTTGATTGAATAACAGGTCATTTTTATAACTAGCCACCACACTTGATTCATTTTCCGCCTGATTGCCGGGGGTAAAGATCTTTGCCTCGATCACATGATTTTGGTTGACCAAAGTGTTTAAGGCGTTATTCGCATAAGCAGGATCTTTAAGTGAGATACTGGCATTGGCACTGGCACCCAGTAAGCTGGCTGTGGTTTGCAGATTTTCAACCAGGTCATTTCGCGCTGCATTGAACGTGATCACGACCACGATCGTCAACACGGTTAAAACCGCGAGCAACGAGCTGAGCATCGACGACAACGTCAGCTTATGCATGTAGTTCAGTTTATTTAACCAACCTGTCATATCTTATTCATATTTCTAGAATTATCTGAATGATAGAGGCTAAATCACAAAAAAACCATCGATACGGTCACATTCCGGGCACGGATACGAGATTTAGGGGACAAAAATGATGAAAAACATCAAATTCAGCTGATTATTGACTTTTTCGCCATTCCCAGGGAGCGACAGGACGAGCACCGGCCCATAGACCCTGTTGTTGTGATTTTGCTCGTTTTTCAAGCCGCGCCCAACTTGGTTCATTTTGATACTGTCGATACACCCAGGCCGCGCCTTGCTCAAGCATGGCGAGATTGATATTCAGGTCGTCCTGAACACGAATGAGTAGTACCACTTCGCGTTGATAACGATCCGTTGTGCTTTTGCACAAGAACGGTTTTTTTCAGTGTCAGATTTTCAAGTATGTGTTTGGCATCTTGCCCAAAGGCTTGATTGTATTCCGGCGCGTCTATGCCGAATAAACGCACCTCTTTTTCGATTCCTTGTGCATAACGCAAGATCAGTGAATCACCGTCTTTAACTTTAATCACTAAAGCCGAGTGTATACTTTGCGAGTTTGGATCTTGTGTAGACTCCGGGTCAGCCGTGCAGGCCGATAAAAACGGCAAGCCTGAAAGCAAAAAAGCCAGCACGAAAAATCGTCTGGCTCCGGTGAAAATTATTTGTTGAAAATACTTAAGCAGCATCCAGTTCATCGAACTGTTTTTTCAGATCATAGTTCTTGTCGGTGACAATTCTTTCAAGCACTTTTATGCGCTCTTCCAATGCCCGGATCTTTTGTTGCTGGCGGTTTTCCGAGTCCTGGAATTTTCCCAGCCATTCACTGCTACTGCCCTTACTGCGTTTGTTTTTGGAGTAGATGCGATACATTTCACATATAACCCCCATAAACACGATCAGTGCAACCATATCAAACACGCCCATCACAATCTCCTGATTAATTCACAACTTGAAATCACACTCAAAATATATCACTTACCGGACTATAAGTCTTGAAAATCACGGTCCAGATTGTAACGTTTTGAGGTTACATAACGTTCCATTCTTTGCAAACGTGTTTCCATGTTTCTAAAGCGGTGTTTGACCTCGTCCACTGTACCGACCGGCGAGCGTCTGTACGAACGCCACATTTGTTCTAATGACGGACTGGCATAAAGGTTTTCCGGTTTGACCGGCAGTACAAAGGCCAGGATCACATACACCACGATCATGGGAGGAAACATGATGCACAAGATGATCCCGACACACTGGGTGGGACCTTTTTTCAGGCCCAGGTAATCGGCAATCCCGGTAAACACTCCGGCCAAACTGCCATGCTTGGGGTCACGGTACAAGGTGCGCGGGCTCGGGCGACGATAATCATCATCAAAGCGACTCATTACTCATTCTCCTCATCAGTGAAAGTAGCATCGTGTTGCGGGTAAGGCGCTTGCTCGCGACGACTGGCCGAACGCCAGAAGCCTTTTTCATCGCGCCCGTAAAAAGCCAGATTTTTTTTACGCAAGACAAAAGTTGCAGCGATGTAGGTGATCAGGGTCGGCAAGGTTAAAACCAGACCCAAGAGCACAGTGACTACCCGCACCATAGTGACGTCCCAGTTCATTTTGTCGGCTATGCCGGCGCACACCCCGCCAAGATAGCCTTGCTCGTCATCGCGATAAAACGCCAAATGTTCACGGGCCTGGCGTTTGGCGCCGCGCTTGGCTCTAGAGTACATTTTGTCAAAGCCTGATGACTCTTTGAAGTTATACAAGGCTTCTTCAAAATCTATTGTGGTCTCATCCTGTTCATCGTTAGCATTGAACCAATTGGCGCGTTTTTTTGCCGCGCGTTCCTGATCCGCTTTGCGACGATAATACCGCACACGTTCGCTGTAACTTTCACCTGCTGCTGTATTCATTTTTTGCTCCAGTCTTTGTTGTCCCGGTCCAGAATCACTTCCAAAGTGTCAATCCGTTCTTCCAGTCGTTGGGATAAATTCCATAACTCTTCGAGTAATTGCTCATCACCCTTGGTTAAACTTTTGGTTTTTCTCCAGGCAGTGCCGTAGTGCAGAACCAGCCAGATCGGGGCCACAACTACCAAGAATAAAATACCTAATGTTTCAGCCATTACAAACTCCAGTCAATTAAAAATTGTCTAAACTAACATTGCTTACGAAGCCGTGTTTTGCACTTTTTGTTTCAACTCGGCAAGTTGTGACTGGATGTCCTCATCGTTCTCCAAATCAGCAAACTCATCACGTAGATCACGCGCGCGACCCAGATCATATGACTCTACCCGCCCTTCGACGTAATCCATTTTGCGTTCGAATTTTTCAAACCGCATCAAGGCATCATCAAATTTGTTGTCATAGATCTGACGTCGAACTTCAAGTTGTTTGACGGCGGTGTTCTGACGCAGGATCAGAGTTTTTTGACGATTTCGTGCATCCGCCAGTTTGTCTTCCAGACGCGCGATGTCCTGATTAAGTTTTTCCAAACCCGATTCAACATCTTTAACTTGTTCCTTGATCACGTCGGCGCTGAACAACAGTTCATTCTTTTCCGTCAATGCGGCCTTGGCCAGATCTTCACGATCTTTTTTGATCGCCAGTTCTGCTTTGCTTTGCCATTCATCGGCTTCCGCAGTGAGATTGCCGTGCTTGCGTGACAATTCTTTTTTGTCAGCAATGGCCCGGGCCGCGGCGGTGCGCGCTTCAACCAGGGTGTCTTCCATTTCCTGAACCATTAAGCGTACGATCTTTTCCGGATCTTCGGCTTTGTCCAGCATGGCGTTCAAGTTGGCCTGGATGATGTCTGTCATTCTTGAAAAAATACCCATTGTGTTACTCCAAAATTCGGTCTTCAGTTACTCTGGATAATGCAACCACTGTGCCAAAACTTAGAAATCCTTTTATCTTATTGTTTTTATTGATAATTATTAGAGTAGAGCAAATAATTTGATCAAATTGACAACGTATTATTTGGTCATTTTGACTAAATATATTAAACATTTGCTCATATTTTAGTTATTATTCTCATATGGAATTGAACACAAGTGAGCGTAGTCAGGCAATTGGTGAATCACCGGCCTTTTTGGCCACTCTTGAGCAAGCCTCTAAAGTTGCCCCCTTAAGTAAACCCGTATTAATCATTGGTGAACGTGGCACGGGTAAAGAGCTGATCGCAACCCGTCTGCACTACCTTTCGCCCAGATGGGAACAGCCTTTTATCAAACTCAATTGTTCTTCGTTAACCGAAACTCTTCTGGAGAGCGAGCTCTTCGGGCATGAAGCCGGTGCGTTTACCGGAGCGGTCAAGCAACACATCGGACGCTTTGAGCGCGCCGATGGTGGCACCTTGTTCCTGGATGAACTGGCAACTATTCCCAAACGCATGCAGGAAAAAATTCTTCGGGTAATTGAATACGGCGAATTCGAACGGGTTGGCGGCAGCAAAACCATCAATGTGAGCGTACGCATTGTTGCGGCCACCAATGCAAACTTGCCCGAGCTTGCCAAGCAAGGCAGTTTTCGCGCCGACCTCCTCGACAGACTGGCCTTTGACGTGATCAACCTGCCCGCTCTGCGTTATCGACAAATGGATATTTTGTTGCTGGCCGATTTTTACGCTATAAACATGGTGCGTGAACTGGGCTGGCCGTACTTCCCGGGTTTTAGCCAGGATGCACAACAAGCATTATTAAATTACACCTGGCCGGGTAATATCCGTGAATTACGCAATGTGGTGGAGCGCTCGCTGTATCGCAGTGACTGGACCGAAGAACCCATAGACTCGATACGCTTTAATCCTTTCAAAAGCGAATACATACACCGTTTTGACGCCATCAGCGAGCCGCAAAAAAGCCTTAGACAAACCATTTCACCGACTGAACAGATTGATGTCACTGCATTGCAAACCCCGCTTAAACAAGCCGTTGCCACACTCGAAGTACAGATGATCGGTCTGGCCATGCAGGAAAGTAAACACAATCAGGCGCAGGCGGCGAAACTGCTTGGACTCAGTTATCACCAGTTACGTGCACTGTTAAAAAAACACGACTTACTCAAAACCTATGGACGCAAAAACTGATGTTACGTGAATTACACACACAAGACATTTCTGATGTAACCGACATTTACAATCATTACATTGAAAACACCACACACACTTTTGCCGAACAAAAAGTCACTCCGGATTACTTGCTTCAACAAATCGAAGCATCCCGACAAAAAAACCTTCCCTGGTTAGTCTGTGAAAATGCCGGTCAGATAATCGGTTACGCCTATGCGGGTCCCTGGAAACCGCGTAGCGCCTATCGGCACACGGTTGAGAGCAGCATATATTTATCGCCTGAGCACCAGGGGCACGGGGTTGGCAGTGAATTGTATTCCGAACTTATTCAGCGCTTACGCGAGCAAACCGACAGCCATTTGATCCTGGCCGGCATCACTTTGCCCAATGAAGCCAGTGTGCGCCTGCACCAAAGACTGGGGTTTGAAAAAACCGCACACTTTAAGGAGATCGGGTATAAATTCGGACAATGGCTGGATGTCGGCTACTGGACCCTGACCCTGCCGCGACCGGTCTGAATACCCAGGCATTTCTGCTAAACTGATTATTTACCAAATCCCTTATGCAAGGAGCGAACATGAAATCCCGTGCTGCAATTGCGCTTGGCGCCGGTCAACCGCTGGTGATCGATGAAATAGATGTACAAGGACCCCGGGAAGGTGAGGTGCTGGTGCGTATGGTGGCCACCGGAGTTTGTCATACCGACGCCTTTACTTTATCCGGCGACGATCCGGAAGGCATATTTCCGGCCGTGCTTGGCCACGAAGGTGGTGGTGTTGTCGAAGCCGTTGGCGAAGGTGTGAGTTCTGTCAAGCCAGGCGATCACGTTATTCCTTTGTATACACCGGAATGTCGTCAATGTAAATTTTGTTTATCGGGCAAAACCAATCTCTGTCAGGCCATTCGCGCCACCCAGGGCAAGGGTTTAATGCCGGATGGCAGCACGCGCTTCTCCTACCAGGGCAAGCCGCTGTTTCATTACATGGGCACATCCACATTTTCCGAATATTCGGTGTTACCGGAGATATCGATCGCCAAGATCAACCCGGCCGCCCCTTTGGACAAAGTGTGTTTGCTCGGTTGCGGTATCACCACCGGGATTGGTGCGGTTTTGAATACCGCCAAAGTGGAAGCCGGCGCCACGGTCGCCGTGTTTGGTTTAGGCGGCATTGGTTTAAGCGTGGTGCAAGGCGCGGTCATGGCACAAGCCTCTCGTATTGTGGTGATCGACATCAATGAAGACAAATTCGATATGGCCAAAATGCTCGGCGCTACCGATTTTGTTAATCCGACAAACTACGACAAGCCCATTCAGGAAGTGATCGTTGATCTGACCGATGGTGGCGTGGATTATTCCTTTGAATGCATCGGCAATGTGGACGTTATGCGTTCGGCCTTGGAATGCTGTCATAAAGGCTGGGGTGAATCGGTCATTATTGGCGTAGCCGGTTCGGGTCAGGAAATCAGTACCCGTCCGTTCCAGCTGGTCACCGGACGCGTGTGGCGTGGCACGGCCTTTGGCGGTGTACGCGGTCGCACGGAGTTGCCCGAGTATGTGGAGAATTACATGAAGGGTAAAATACAGATCGATCCTATGGTCACACACACGATGGGACTGGAGGACATCAATACGGCATTCGACCTGATGCATGAGGGCAAAAGTATTCGCTCTGTAGTCATTTTTTAGAGATTAATAAATGGAAAATCTGAAACAAGAAAAATTTGATCTCAACCAGGCACTGGAAACCGCGGGAGTTGTGAATGTTGACGTGGTCTCAGCCAATCGCTGTTTTGGTGGCTTGCACTTACGCTTAAAGCATTATGCCGAATCCCTTAAATGCGACATGATCGTCGGCGTCTATATACCGCCAAGTTTACTCACCGATGAAGCCTTTAAAACACCCGCCTTGTATTGGTTGGCAGGGCTCACCTGTACCGATCAAAACTTTTTACAAAAAGCCGGAGCGATGCGAACGGCATCAGAATTGGGCCTGGTACTGATCTGCCCGGACACCTCTCCACGTGGTGATGGTGTGCCGGACGCTGACGCATACGACATGGGTCAAGGCGCAGGCTTTTACCTGAATGCCACCCAGGAACCCTGGGCTAAAAACTATCAGATGTACGATTATGTAGCCTGTGAACTGGTCGCCTGGTGCGAGAAACACCTGCCAATCACCAGCGCGCGCTCCCTATGCGGACACTCCATGGGCGGACATGGTGCTTTGACCATCGCCTTCAAAAATCCCGGCACCTATCGATCCGTATCCGCTCTTGCGCCGATCTGCAATCCGTGCAATGTGCCCTGGGGACAAAAAGCCCTGGCAAATTATCTGGGAGAGGACAAACAAGCCTGGGTCCAATACGATGCCATGGAATTATTAGCAAATGCCAGAGAAAGACTGCCGTTGTTGATCGACCAGGGAACGGACGATGAGTTTTTAGCACAATTAAAAACCCAAGACTTTGCCAAGGCTTGTAAACAACACAAGCATCCCGCCGTCATCCGAATGCAGGATGGCTACGACCACAGTTACTTTTTTATCGCCACTTTCATTGATGATCATATACATCATCATGCCCGAGCCCTGGGCCTCACCAGCTAGAGACAAATTTTTTTCAGAACTTTATACTTAGGACCATATTTAATTAAAGGATTTTATTATGCGAATTCATCGATCAATCCCAACCTTACTTTTTTTATCCCTGTGCCTTGGGTTTGCGGCGTGTAGCAAAAAAACTGAACAACAATATCCGCATTTACAGTTTATTCCAGCCGACACCACCTATGCCATCGTGAGTCTGGAACCTGCCCCGGA
>JABDMI010000075.1 GCA_013001575.1 Gammaproteobacteria bacterium | reverse complement strand
TACTGACCAAAGCCATTATGAAAAAACGGATCAAACAAGACTTTTTGTCCGGCATACTCAAACATTACCGCTTCGTTGCCCAGGTATGTGGAGGTCGCAACAGGTAAATTCGATTCAGCAACATGTGCGACCGGGACTTCTTTGTCACCTGACGGACTTGCAAAAGTTGCATTGGAAACTTTGGATGTTGGCCCATTTTGTGGCGTACAGGCCAGTAGCAGGCCGATTAAAATCAATAGTATTAATCTTGTGTATTCAGGCATTATCCTTATCCAATAATATTGTCGTCAAGCCGAGCAAGCACTTGGTGAAGCTTGATGAGTCAAACAGAATAAAGCCTTAGTGTATCAAGATTGTTGTAACACTTTGGAAGCGCAAAATAAATCGTGATGGTCACTGCTCCGGTTCTCAGAGTATCCAAGGTCGTGGCAAATAGGGCTATTTTCCTGTAAATCTGCCATGAATGACTGCAATCACAATTAAATTGTGATATAACATGCGACTTCGTTTAGCCGGAAATTAGGCATCTGGCAGACGATATCTCAAAAATTTATATCATCAAATAAAATTCAAAAGTGTGGAGTTGTAATCAATGTCAGGTAAATTCGAGCTGAAAAAATCAGCCAACGGCCAGTTTTATTTCAATTTAAAATCTTCCAACGGTCAAATTGTTTTGGCCAGCGAAATGTACAAAGCCAAAGCCAGTGCCTTGAATGGCATGAAGTCAATTTGTAATAATTGCAAAGATGACTCACGTTTTGTGCGAAAAAAATCCACCAATGGCAAACCGTTCTTTGTCTTGCGTGCCAAGAATCATCAGGTTATTGGTAAAAGCCAGATGTACAATTCGGGTAAAGCCATGGAAAATGGCATTGCCTCGGTAAAAAAGAATGCCGGAAAAGCCAAATTGGTAGACCTTACTGAAAAGTAAGCTGATCCAACAAGGTGAGTTAAGGGCATACTTCGGTATGCCTTTTTTGTTTCTGGTTTTGCCAATAAATATAAAAGGATGAAATGGAATGAAAAATTTTTATGCCTGTTTATTATGTTCAGTTTTGTTCGCGTGTACTGGTGTACCAAAAGGCTTGGAACCGGTTAAAGATTTTGATAGTGAAAAATACCTTGGCACCTGGTATGAGATCGCGCGCCTGGATCACAAGTTTGAACGCGGTTTAAGTCGGGTGCAAGCAACCTATAGAATAAGAGACAATGGGGGCATCGAAGTTATCAATCGAGGTTATTCCGAGGACCAGAAACAATGGCAAGTTGCCAAAGGCAAAGCATTTTTGAATGGCGCTGAAAATGAAGGACGCTTAAAGGTGAGTTTTTTTGGACCATTTTATGGCGGGTATAACATCCTGGTGCTTGATCCCGATTATCAATACGCAATGGTGGCCGGACCCGATCGTAATAATTTGTGGATTCTTGCTCGCACTAAAAATCTACCCGACAAGACCTTGCAAATGCTAATTCAGCAAGCCGGGAAGTGGGGATTTGCAACGGATGAATTGATTCTGGTTTCTCAGGCGGCTATTGAGTGAGCGGCTACTGAGTGATCGGCTAATGAGTGAAAATTTATGAGCAGCAAAGATAAAAAAAATTTCCATATGAGCAGCCAAGAATTCCGCCAACAAGGCTATGCCATGGTGGACTGGATTGCTGATTATTGGTCCCGTGTGGAAAAAATGCCGGTGTTGTCTCAAGCCGAACCAAACGCGATTTATAAGGCATTGCCGGATTCTGCTCCCCGGCAAGGTGAATCGCTTACCGCAGTCATGCAGGATATGGAAACGCTTATTCTTCCGGGCATCACGCATTGGCAGTCACCCAATTTTTTCGCTTATTTCCCAACCGGTGCCTCTGGCCCGTCCATTCTGGGGGATATGTTGTCGTCTGGTCTGGGGGTGCAAGGCATGTTGTGGTCCACCAGTCCGGCTTGCACCGAGCTTGAAATGAAAATGATGGACTGGTTGGTGCAGCTTCTCGGATTGCCGGAACATTACCTGTTGCAGAACGACGGTGGCGGGACCTTGCAAGATTCGGCGTCCAGCGGCTGTCTGGTTGCTCTATTGGCAGCGAGAGAAAAGGTTTCTAATTCGCGATTAAACAGCACAGGCGGGAATCAGGTAGATTCGAAAAAACTCGTCGCGTACATATCCACTCAAACCCATTCCTCACTGGAAAAAGCCATGATGATCTCGGGTCTGGGTACAGAGAATTTACGCAAGATTGATGTGGATTCTTCCTATTCCATGCGCACTGAATTATTGCAACAACAAATTACACAAGATAAAGCCGATGGTTATTTGCCCTTTTTTGTATGCGCGACCCTTGGCACAACCTCCTCGAATGGCATGGATGACCTGGTCACCGTTGGCAAGATCGCGAGCCAGGAAGAACTCTGGCTGCATGTTGATGCCGCAATGTCGGGAACGGCGGCAATTTGTCCAGAGTTTCGTGACATGCATAAAGGCATCGAAGGGGCTGACAGTTACAACTTCAATCCGCACAAATGGATGTTCACAAATTTCGATTGCTCCGCGCTGTTCGTTAAACACAAGGCCGACATTATCAACGCACTAAGCATTCTTCCGGAATATCTCAAGAATGCGGCCACCGAATCGGGAGCGGTTATTGATTACCGCGACTGGCAGATACCGTTGGGACGCCGTTTTCGTGCCTTAAAGTTGTGGTTTACCATTCGCCATTATGGCGTAGAAGGATTGCAACACCACATTCGTGAACATGTAGCGATCGCCCGGGAATTCGCCAGTTGGGTGGAAGCCTCCGACAAGTTTGAAATTGTCGCACCGCATCCCTTGAATTTGGTGTGCTTTCGTTTAAAAGGGTCCGATGCCGAGAACGCAGCGTTGTTAAATCGACTCAATGACTCCGGCAAAATGTATTTGACGCATACGAAGTTAGACGGTAATTACGTTTTACGTTTTTGTGTGGGGCAGGAACAAACCACTATGCAGCATGTAAAACAGGCTTGGGAGTTGATACAAACGTCGGCAAAACCATAGACAAGTCTGTCGAGAACCAGACTTGAGTTTTAATTCGGGATAGGCGCGTCGAGAGATTCCCAACACGCCTTGGAATTGTGCAATATCGATTAAACGATCTTTTTCATGTCCGCCATATGTCCGCGTAACACTGCACCAATCGTTTCAACCGGATGATTACGGATTGCGGCATTCACTTCGATCAATCTTGCATTATCCACGCCATTGTCACCGGATAAACCCTCGCCGATCACATCCGCTCTAATGTCTTGCATAAAGTCCGACAATAAAGGCAGGCAGGCGTGGTTATATAAATAACAACCGTATTCGGCGGTGTCGGAGATAGTTGCGTTCATCTCGTAGAGTTTTTTACGCGCAATGGTATTCGCGATCAACGGGGTTTCATGCAGGGATTCGTAATAGGCAGAATCATCTATAATCCCGGCCGAGGTCATAACCTCAAACGCCAGTTCTACACCTGCTTTGACCATGGCAACCATTAATATTCCCTTATCAAAAAATTCTTGTTCGGAAATTGTCATGTTCCCGTTAGGGGTTTTTTCAAACTCGGTTTCGGCGGTTTCAGCGCGCCAGCCCAAAAGTTTTTCATCGTCGTTGGCCCAGTCTTGCATCATGCCAGCCGAGAAGGCACCGGTCATGATGTCGTCCTGGTGTTTTTCATACAGCGGGCGCATGATGGTCTTCAAGTTTTCGGAAAGGTCATAGGCTTTTATTTTTGCAGGGTTGGATAAACGGTCCATCATATTGGTCACGCCGCCATACTTCATGGCTTCGGTGATGGTTTCCCAACCGTATTGAACGAGTTTGGATGCGTAACCCGGATCCACGCCTTCTTCAACCATTTTGTCGAAACACAGCAGAGAACCGGTTTGTAACATACCGCACAAAATAGTTTGCTCACCCATCAAGTCCGATTTCACTTCGGCAATAAACGATGACATCAATACCCCGGCACGATGCCCGCCAGTGCCAACTGCGTAGGCTTTAGCGAGTGCCAGTCCTTCGCCTCTGGGATCATTGTCTTCGTGTACGGCAATCAAGGTCGGTACACCAAAGCCACGCACATACTCGGCACGCACTTCCGAGCCCGGGCATTTGGGCGCGACCATGATCACGGTGATGTCATCACGAATTTGCATGCCTTCTTCAACAATATTAAAACCGTGCGAATAAGCCAGACAGGAGCCCTGCTGCATTAATGGCATGACCGCATTCACCACATTGGTATGTTGTTTGTCGGGGGTTAAATTCAACACCACGTCCGCGCTTGGGATCAATTCCTCATAGGTACCCACGGTAAAATCATTATCGGTCGCATTTTTAAACGACTGACGTTTTTCGGCGATCGCCCCGGCCCGCAAGGCGTAGGACACATCCAGACCCGAGTCACGTAAATTCAGTCCCTGATTAAGGCCTTGTGCGCCACAGCCGATGATGACCATTTTTTTACCCTTGAGCGCATTCACGCCATCGGGGAATTCGGATCTGTGCATAAAACGGCATTTGCCCAGTTCAGCGAGTTGGATTCTCAAAGGTAGGCTATTGAAATAATTGTTCGACATGGCGTGGATTCCTAAATGCATGAAAGCTGAAATAAATTAGGCGTCACTGTAGAGGTTTGTTTGTATTTCGTAAATTGATATATTTGCAAAATAATATCCCAATATATGCAATTTATTGAAAATATGAGATAAACTAGACCTATGAATCCAAGATTATTGACTCAATTTCTGGCCTTGGCCGATAACTTGCATTTTGGGCGAGCCAGTCTGGAAAGCCATGTGAGCATTTCGGCCTTGTCGCGAAATATCAAAAGTCTGGAACAAGCGGTGGGAGTTAGCCTGTTTCATCGCGATAATCGTTCGGTGGGTTTAACCCGGGAAGGGCAAAAATTCCAGATCTATGCGCGTGAAACCTTAGCTAACTGGAAGGCGATACAGTATGAACTGAGTGACAACAGTGAACAATTGAAAGGGGAGATCAGTGTGTACTGCTCGGTGACCGCGGCCTACACCATCTTGTTTGATCTGATGAATCGCTTTCGTTCCGGTTTTCCCGGCATCGATATCAAATTACATACCGGAAACCCTGACTATGCAATCAATCGCATTATCGACGGCAAAGAAGACATCACCATTGCAGCGCATCCCAATACATTGCCACGTGGTGTGGTGTTCAAGCCGATAACGATATCACCATTGTTGTTCATCACTTCGATCGACAGAAACGAAACTCAAGATGATGATTGGCTGAATGAACCCATGATCATGTCGGAAGGCGGTCTGGCCCGACAACGCGTGGATGCATTCTTTAAAGAGATGAACATAATGCCAAAAGTCTATGCACAAGTGGCCGGTTTCGAGGCGATTGTGAGTATGGTGAGCCTTGGATTAGGGGTAGGCGTTGTGCCCAAAATTGTTTTGGACAATAGCCCCATGGCAGACAGGGTTCGGGTGTTGAAGGTTAAACAAGCTCTAAAAGCTTATAACATTGGATTGTTCACACTGAAAAAGAATTTGAAAAATCCGATGGTGAAGGCGTTTTGGGAACTTGTTTAGAAATCAATCTTCCTTATAAAACATAAACTCGATCTCAACCGCTGCACCTAAAGGCAATGCCGCAACGCCAACGGCCGCACGCGTTGGTGGACGTTGATCTTCGGAAAACACTTCTTCCCAGGCTTTGTTGACTAACGGGAATTCGCTCATGTCGGCGATGAACACATTGGCCGATATCAGGTCATCCAGGGTTAGATCAAAGTCGGGCATAAAGCCGATCAGGTTTTTGAGTATTTGTCGGGTCTCTGCTTCCGTGCCGCCAGCTATCACTTTGTTACTGGAGTCCGTTCCAATCAGGCCAGCCGTTTTATAGAATGGACCCGCTTTAACCAATGCCGAATATCGAAAATGTGGTGGCGGCAAATTTTTGGAAGAGAGGGCTTTGATCATAGGATTTCCTGATATGTGTTTTCTAAGGATGAGAAAAAGAATTATAGCCCTTTCTCATGATTCGAAGTTTGTCTTAAAAAATTTAAAAACCCTCAAAATCTCTTGGTTTATCAGGTCACCAGGAGTACATTAAAGGGTCAGGAGTGCTGCTTTATCTGATTTGAAATAAATGACCAACCAAGAAGCAAGAATATTTTTGGTCATTGCAGGTGTCATAGAACGATAAGATATTGATTTTTATATATTAAATCGATTTGTTGCCGAATCAGGTAGGGCCTTGGGACAAGGGTCCAGAAATGAGTAATTTATTTACCGAACTAAAAAGACGTAACGTATTTCGCGTTGCCGCGGCCTATCTGGTGATCGGATGGCTAATTCTACAAGTGGCCAATACTCTGGTTCCAATTCTTGAAATTTCTCCAGACGTTTCAAAGATCATAGTGTTGTTATTATTTTTGGGATTTATTCCAGCGGTTTTTTTTAGTTGGGCATTTGAGATCACGCCCGAAGGCATTAAAAAAGAAAAGCATGTTATTCGTGATGATTCCATCACTCACATTACCGCCAAAAAACTTGATTACATCACATTGCTCGCGGCTTTCGGCGTGTTGGGACTTTTTGTGTATCAACAAATACAGTCATCGACACCGACCTTTTCTTTAGAGCCCGAAACTTCTAACAAGATGTCCATGGGAATAAACAACGGCACAAGATCCAGTTCTATACATTCTGCGGGCGGGTTAGACGAAGAGGCGCTTGGGAAAGATGTTGTTGTTCATGAAAAATCGATTGCGGTGTTGCCTTTTGTGAACATGAGTGAGGATATTAAAAACGAATATTTTTCCGATGGCATTACCGAAGAAATACTCAACGCCTTAACCAAAATAACCAAACTCAAAGTCGCATCGCGCACAAGCTCATTTACATTCAAAGGGCGTAATATTGATTTACGTCAGGTTGGTGAAAAACTTGGCGTGGCACATATTCTTGAAGGCTCGGTGCGTAAACAGGGAGACCAGGTACGCATAACCGCACAATTGATCCAGGCAGCAGACGGTTTTCATTTGTGGTCAGAAACTTATGACGGCACCCTGGAAAATATTTTTGATCTGCAGGAAAATATTTCGCGCGCGATTGCCATTGAACTGAAACTGATCCTGGATGCCGATGATACTCCACGCCTGGCGAAACGGCTGACGCCCAATAAACAAGCTTATGATTTATTTTTACAAGGTCGTGAACTGGCCAGAAAAGTTTGGGGTCAAGATACTTTACCCAAAGCCATTCGTTTACTGGAACAGGCCATCGAACTTGATCCCGAATTTGCCGAAGCCTGGAACTGGTTATCAATCGCTAATTTACTTTTACCACAGCATCTACCCGTTGATGACCAGACTCCGTATATTCAGGCATCAGAAAAAGCGGCATTAAAAGGCATAGAACTCGGCCCGGAACTGGCCGAAGGATACTCTCTACTCGGCAGTAATCGATTTTTACAACGCGACATGGTTAATGGTCTCGAACTAGTCGAGAAAGCGTATCGCATTAAACCCAACGAACCCTTGAATATATTTAACCAGGGCTTTTACCGTGCAGTGCTTGGCCAGACCGAACGAGCCATTCCGTTTATTGAAACGGCGCTTAAAGAGGATCCGTTCAATGGGAGCTGGGTACATAATCTGGCCTGGGCCGAGATTGCCGCAGGTAATTATGAAAAAGCCGAACAACTGGCCAGACGCAGTGTAGAGCTTGGTTACGGTATTGCAGTATTTACTGTGGCCGAGTGTTTTATGCTGCGCGGTGACAGTCAGGGGAGCATCGACTATCTTAATAGTATTTACCAGCATGTCAGTGCTTATTCAGTGCATTTTCAAAATCGTCAGGTATGGGATATGGCATTGTTGGCCATGTTCACAAAAGACCAGCAGGCCAGACAGGGTGTAAGTGATTATTTAACGCAATATTTAAATTCGCCGCAGGGAGTTGCGGATATTGCCAGCGTAGGAGGCTTTCACCTGGTTGGCGAGCCGGCAAAATTCATGCAAGTTTACGAACAGAATAAATTTGCCGGGGGTTCTTTTGTGCTCACCCGCATCTGGAATGATCGTGAAGACTCGAAAAAATTAAGACAACACCCTGACTTTCAGGGCTTTGCCCAAAGAATCGGATTACTCGATGCCTGGGAGAAATACGGATGGCCGGATAAATGCCGGCCGCCACCGGAGACTGTGGAAACCACTGATCTGTTTTATTGTGATTAGGGAGCTTTATTGCACAATTATCGACAATGCAAATTTGCAAAAAATCAAGCTGCCAGGTAAGGCTTTCAGATAAGCCTTTCGGATAAGCCTTCCGGATAAGCATTTAACTGAAATATTTTCCAATAAAAATAATTCCTGTATATTACCGCCATTCATCCCTCAAACTCTTCAGGTCGAATTCTTCTATTCCCAGAAATGCTCAATTACCTTAAAAACGTACTCAAACACCAGCCGCCGGACTGGTTAGATCTCACTACCCACAGACTCGATATCTACAACGAATCTCTGGCGAAAGTCGAGTTTATCCAAGCGTTTGAGAACCTGGCAAAGAAAAATATCTCGGACACCGATGCCCTGGCGAATCTACCCACCGCTTACGATTACATCCGTTTAGGTCATCCACTGTCTTCTCTGCTTGAATGGGTAGTTGCACAATTGCACAGCGTGCCAACCAAGAATGTCATCAGTTTTGGTTCGACCAGCATGCCGCTGTTGGCAATTTTAAGAAAGAATTTATTAGCCAATAAAAAAACCCGAATTCTCTATACCGATACCTTACCTGAATATTTTGATAGCGAGTTATTGAAGGGAATTTATGGGTATTCCTTTGAGCTGGAAAAAGTACACAAGCTTCAAGACCTTCCAGCATTTAACGGCAGTACGGTGCTCATCACTGACAAAAAGGATATCTGCCATTTCAGCCTTACAGGTGAGATTGATTTCTTCATCAACTTTCATCTTGAATATGGCAGTATTATTTTAGTTAACACTGAGCAGAATGACGCCTATATCGCCGAGATTCAACATGTGCGACGTCGCGAAACCATAGCGATGACGCCGGCTAATTGTAATCTGGTGTTAAAAAACCTGGTTGACCTGCCGGCTACGGATGACAGTAAAAGCCGTGTTGTAAAAAACAAGGCTGCTGTACTTAAGGCGATTAAAAACATTGTCGGGATCGAGAGCAAAGCACTCGTTGGGTCAAGCGGGTTGTCAATCCAGTATGCGATCTTGATGGGCTTGATCCATGACGCCGCAGAAAAGCATCCAGGCAAGGACATCAAGATCATTGTTCCACCAAATTGTTATGGCGGCACCAATGATCAGGCGAGACGCGTTGCGGCCTGTATTCATAATGCTGAAGTGCTGGATCTCCCGGTTGACGGTGGTAATGATATGTCGCAAGGCATCAACAGCATTTTGGAGCATGTGGCCGAGCTCGATGCTGTGCCTTTCATCATTGCCGAGATACCAACCAATCCGCGCGTTGAAGTGCCGGACTTGAACCAACTGCAACAGGCGCTTGGCAGAATTCGGCAATGCCCGACCGGTGAACCCGCAGTTGAGCCGGTTTTCATTCTGGACCAAACTTTTTGTCCAAATGTTCGTTTTCTGCGTGATAAGGACAGGCTCGCACATGTGCGAACGATCTCTTATGTGAGTGGTTCCAAGTTTCCAAGTGGTGGTAAATGTACGTCGGGCTATTGTGTGGGCAACAAAAAGGCCGACAGCCTGATGCAAAAAATTGAAACCCACCTTAAGCTTTGCGACAATCAGGCAACACCCTTACAACTGGAAATTCTGGCTGAACAAATGCCGTCAATGAATCAACGCATTCAGGCTGCGTATGAAAATACGCGAGAATTGGTAAACTACATTCAAACGGTATTGCCCGACGCAAAAATTAATTTTGTGTCCGAAGCATTGGCCAGCCAGGGATTTACGCCTTCGGTTTTTTCTCTCGATCTGCCAAGCAAAGGTAAAACGACAGAGGAAAAAGAATCCTATAAACGCAGTTTGAATCACAAACTCATCCACATGATGATCACAGAGATCCCCAAGGAAAGTAAATACTGCGTCAGCTACGGCCAATTAAAAGGCTGTTATTGGACGATTCCGGCAACTTCTACTCAAGGCACCACCAAAGAAGACGACAAAGACTACATCGTCAGGGTTGCAGTGTCTCCGGATCTGGATCTGGAACGACACAAGCAAGTATTTTTGGAGTTTACACAATGTATGTAAGTCAATAACGGGAACAGCATGTTATTCAGACGCGTCAAACAACACATCCAAAACGAAAACTGGTTTGCGGTTTTTATCGATTTTCTCATTGTAGTCATCGGTGTATACATTGGTATTCAGTTAGGCAACTGGAATGAAGCCAGAGCAGAGGCTGATGAATATCAAAGGGCGCTGGCAAGATTCAGTGCAGAAATTAATACTAATCTGGCCACTTTGGATAATCTGGATAAAGAGATAGTTAATTACCTTAATATTGGCTCTAAAGCGTTTGATACATTACTTAAGTGTGAGGACAGTCCGGAAAACCGGAAAATTGTTAATACCGGATTAACCGCCATAACCGGCACTTATGGGTTGAGCATTCGCAGTTCGGCGCTTAATGAATTAACCAGCTCAGAAACCTTGCTCTCGCAACAATCGGCAACGGAACGCGAGCGTTTTAATCAAACCAAGTTCTATCTGGACCTGGTTACACGGGAAGCAAGTTTTATAGAAACCATACCGCTCGAAGAACGCGTGCAAAATAATCCGATTATTGTAATCGGCGAAGTGTTTGAAGGGAATGTAACCTATACAGGAGCGGACTTTTCCCGCAAGCAGCGCACCTTAGAACTCGGTGTTCCATTGAGTGAAGCCTGTAAAAACGATGAATTGATCAAATCGTTCTACACCTGGGAGCGCTGGCAAGGTGTTTTACCGACACTGTCTCGACTTATTCGTAAGGAACTTGAGCAAAGCAAACAGATTTTAGAAAAACCGGAGTAAGACATGCTTAGAAAAATATTGGCAGTAATAACAGGCGTCGTGATCGGCGTACTGGGTATCAGTCTCGTTCAGGCGATCTCGGGTCAAATGTATCCCTGGCCAGAAGGTCTCGACTATAACGACAAAGAGGCCTTTGTAGCGTTTGTGAAAACTCTGCCCACCGGAGCCTTTTTGATGGTCATATTAAGTTACATTGTTGGCAGTTTTTTTGGTGGCATGGCGGCAACCGCGGTCGCAAAAGAAAAATATGTGCCTGCTCTTATCGTCGGATTTGCACTGACCATTGCCGGGGTGATGAATGCCATAGCGGTTCCACAACCTTTGTGGGTTTCAATTATTTCTGTATTGGTGTTTTTCCCGTTCGTGTATTTGGGGGCGAAAGTATTCCCAATTAAATCTTCTTAGCAAAGGCCAATACCCTCACCCCGACCTCTCCCAGAGGGAGAGGGAGTAAAGACGAAAATTATTTAAGGCCCTTTCCCTGTGGGAGAGGATTCAGGTGAGGGCAGCCGGGTTAAAGTAGATACACACCAATCGTGAGCAGCGATCAATAATGCGTATCGTACATTTGTGCTCGCATAAACTCGCGTAAATCATCAGGCCTTGGTTCTTGCGTAACGCCTTGCTCATACAGTTTCTCAGCCACTTTCACCGCGATACTTAAAGACACTTCGCGAATGTCTTGCAAGTTTGGATACAGCGTTGAGGTTTCAAGATGATGCTCGCCGATCAGGCTAGCCAATGCTTTGGCAGCAGTTAAGAAGATTTCGTCATCAATCCTGGTGGCTTTACAAGCAACCGCGCCTAAGCCTACGCCCGGGAAGATGTAGGCATTATTCCCTTGACCGGGGATGTAATTCTTTCCTTTCCATTCAAAGGCCGGAAACGGACTGCCGCTCGCAAATATAGCTTTACCGTCGCTCCAGGTATAGGCTTCTGCGGCGGTACACTCAGCGCGCGAAGTGGGGTTGGACAAGGCAAATATGGTCGGGCGTTCATTCAACTCGCACATCAACTCCACCACTTCGCGGGTAAAGGTACCCGGCGTGCCGGTCGCGCCAATCAACACATGCGGTTTGATATCGGCGATGGCTTCCATCAGGTTCATGCGCGGGTGTTCGTGGGCAAAAGGTTTCTTATGCGCCGCCAGGTCATCGCGTTCTTTGACCACCAGGCCACCGCGGTCCAAAAACCATAAGCGTTGCATGGCTTCTTCTTTAGACAGACCTTCTTCAACCAGGGCGCTGGCGATCAAGTCTCCAATCCCGGTCGCTGCCGACCCGGCACCCAGGAACATAACGCGCAAGTCTTTAAAATCCAGACCACTGATACGAGTCGAGGCATACAAGCCCGCCAAAGACACCGCTGCAGTACCCTGGATATCGTCATTAAAGGAAAGGATCTTGTCACGATAGGTATCCAGCAAGGTGTAAGCGTTCTCGGTTTGAAAATCTTCGAATTGCACCAGTACATTGGGGTATTTCTTTTTCACCGCAGTGATAAATTCGTCCATTAACTCGAAATAGGCGTCGCCGCTTAGGCGTTTGTGCGGATAGCCGAGATAGATCGGATCATTCAAAAGCTCTTCATTGTTAGTGCCAACATCAAACATGACTGGCATGCAGCGCTGCGGGTCGATCCCGGCGCAGGCGGTGTACAAAGCGAGTTTACCAATGGGAATTCCCATGCCATTGGCACCGAGGTCTCCCAGACCCAAAATGCGTTGCCCGTCGGTTACCACGATCACTTGCACGTCTTTGTCTGGCCAGTTATCCAGAATCTTATCAATCTCGCCTTTGTCGTCCGGGGTTATATAAAAACCCTTGGGCATACGAAAAATGTGGGCAAACTCTTTACACGCCTGTCCCACAGTCGGGGTATATATCAAGGGCATTATTTCATTAAAATTTTCCGTGACAATCCGGTAAAAGAGTTTTTCAGCACGCATTTGCAGCGACAGCAAAAAAACATACTTATCAATGTCGGTTGACTTGCGACGTAAATTTGCCAGAACCCGGTCGATCTGGTTTTCCTGGGTATTAACTCGATAAGGCAAAAGCCCGCGAATTCCGAGTGCTTCACGTTCGGCGTGTGTGAAGGCCGAGGATTTATTCAGGACGGCATCTTTAAGAACGTCGTATCCGGTTTTATTAGTATTCATTTTATTCCCATTATTTTTTCCACAGCTCATGCCATTCCAGAGGTACATCGCCACGATGCTGATTGCGTTCGGCATAGGTACTGGGGAGTTTGTCTTGTTGCAAAAATGTATAAGTGAGCATAAAGGCGAAACTTGTCATCAAGGCCGAGAAAATTGCGGTTAACTCACCCGCAGCAGCCGGCATGCCAAATTTTTGTTGAACAAGAAATACCGCAATTCCACCAGATAATACAAGTAAATTGATCATAACCAGCATGAAAATTATCCAGCCAGGCAGGCGTTGCCATATGGACCACAAACCTTGTTTAAGCCCAAAGCTGTGGATATAGACCAGTAGGCCGAATACGCAAAGGGCTGCCAGCGGGAGTAATAAATAATTTTGTGCAGCAAGCAAATTAGTCAAAACGAGACTGTCGTAGCCGATGAACACACCCATCATGCTTACCTGGCTTAATATCAGCATAGCAAACAATACGATTAACAAGAATTTGATTGCACGATTCATAGTAAGAATAAGCGTGTGGAAATTCAGCTTAATACGGACGGCTATTCGGCTGGATGTATCCGGTTTTGTACAACACGAACATCAGCCCAATAAAGAAAAATGATAACAACACCCGGACCATGAGTGATTTCATCATTTTTTCCGAGCTGCCTTTGTCGGTGAGCATTTGCACCAGGGCAGAGCCCAGACTAATGACGATGGCGAGGAGTATAATGAACAATAAAAATTTGATTCCCATACCGACATTATACGACCATTAAGCGATGCGCGATTTATTCTCAAAATTTATAACAAGCCGCCGTTTTCAGCCGAGCCTATTGCCAAGCCTGGCCTATATTGTGTTGTTGGCGCTGTTATTGTCACTCGGGCAATGGCAACTCGAGCGCGCGGAGGAAAAAACCGGCTTATTTTCCGCTTTTGCATCGGGAGATACCCAGGCAATTGACTTGAAAAATGCGCTCAGACAGTCCGAGCCTCGCTATCAACGCATAAAGCTTTCCGGTCACTTTGTGAGTGAACAGCAGTATTTACTGGACAATATCGTCCGCAAAGGCCAGATCGGGCTGCAGGTCATGACCCCGTTTAAAAAAGACGATGGAAAAACCCTGATCGTTAACCGCGGCTGGATTCCCCTGGCGCTCAGGCACGCACCCGCGTCAGAATTAAATCAGGCGTTGAATATTTCATCACAAAAAATGACTGTTAGCGGCCGTCTCGACAAACTCTTGCGTCCCGGATTGCAGCTCGACACTCAAATACCTGACACTTTGTATCCGAAAATCGTACAATTTCCAACCTTTGAACAGTTTGAGGCCGATCTTGGCACACAATTGGTGCCCTGGCAGATACTTCTGGACGCCGAACAAGAGAATCCACTGGTTAAAGGTTTTGTACGCGAATGGACACCACACGAAATGGGGCCAGAACGACACATCGGCTATGCCGTGCAATGGTTTGCCCTGGCCTTAACCTTGAGTATTATTTACATCGTATTAACTTTTAAACCCAGGCCCGTTCCAGAGGCTGAAAGCAAAAACCCAGATAAACCGACAATATGAATAATTCGAACGACCCGACAAATAATCATTCAATGCCCCCTGTAGATCTTGAGCAACAAAAACGCGGACGACGTTTATT
>JABDMI010000074.1 GCA_013001575.1 Gammaproteobacteria bacterium | reverse complement strand
AGTTGTTTGAGGCGACTGTCGTAGGGCAGAACCAGTTTGGTACCAATGCCTAAAAAGCTTGTATTCCAGACCGCAAGCAATCCGAGCACAGTGGCAATATTCTGTGCGTCCGGGGCTTCCAGAAAGTGTGTGTCCATGCTTTCAGCGCCAGCCAGGAGTTCCCGAAAGCCTGCCATCCCGAAACGCAAGGCGATGGGCAAACCAATCGCCGACCACAAAGAATATCGACCACCAACCCAGTCCCAGAGCAAGAGTTGTTTGTCGCGTGGAATACCAAAGTCATCCATGCGCACAGGATTGGCCGATACGCCCAAAGTGTGATGTTGCAGTCCCTTTTCTGTGGAGCCCAGGTGTTTGGCAAACCATGCCAGGAGTGTGTTGGCATTCAACAAGGTGTCTTTAGTGCCAAATGACTTGGAGCAAACGGCCATCAAAGTGGTTTCGGCATCAAGGCTTTCCAGTAAGGGCATTAACTGCAAGCCGTCCATGGCGGAAACAAAATGAATGCGTAAATGATTGGATTCATCCGTTTTATATTCATGCAGTGCGGACAACACAAATTCAGGCCCAAGATTGGAACCACCGACACCAAGATACACCAGATCAGTAAATGCCTTGCCACTTGCTCCTTTGAGCTCACCATTAAGAATGGCGTCGGACATTTGTTCAACTTTGTCCAGTTCATGCTGAACGGCGGCATAAACCTCGTCCGGAACCAGGTTATGATTTTTCCTGGAGGTGCGTAATGCGGTATGCAGGGCAGGACGTTCTTCGGTCGGATTTACTATCGCACCACTGAACAGATCTTTTTTCTTTTGTGCCAGGTTAGAGTCTCGTGCCAGATCGAGTAAGGCGTTCATTACTGACTCATTGAAAAACTGTTTTTTATAATCCAGAGTCAATCCGGAGTCTTGTATTGTTGTAGCAATGTCTGGACCCTGCTTAAGTTGTTCCTTGATCGACGTGGAGTGTATTTCTCTAGCCAGCGCTGCACAGCGCTCCCAGGCATCTGAATGATTAGGCATGATTTTCTCGGATTGATTCTATGGTGATTGCTTTCTGCATTTTGGCTAGGCATTATAACCATATATTGAATAAGCGCCTCACGCACTGGACCAGGACATGAACAAAATAATCGGCTTGTTTCTACTTTTAGTTAGTACCCCGGTTTTTGCAGATATCAAGGATTTTTCTGACGGCCCCTTAATTGCAGACTATGGCAAGAATGCAGCACTTGAAAGTGATATCGATCTTGATTCCCAACAGAAATTTTATGTGGCTTTTGATGTGGGTAAACCAGGCGACAGTGATTCGGTGAATCGTGGCTTTGACACATTGGCGCGATTTCTGAACATGCATGTGCGTGCCGGAGTCAAAGCTGAAAATATCCACTTGGCCCTAGTCGTACACGGCAAAGCTGCAAACGACCTGTTGCACGATAAAGCCTACGCCGCGAAATTTAATGCCCAAAATCCCAATACAGACTTGTTGCATGAACTCCTGAAAAACCAGGTCAATATTTATCTCTGCGGTCAAACCGCGGCGTATTACAACATCAAAAAAACGGATCTGCATCAGGGTATTCAAATGGCTCTTTCGGCCATGACCGCCCATGCACTTTTGCAACAAAAAGGGTATACCCTGAATCCATTTTAAAGCTCTGTAACGAATTCGAAACAGATTATTTACATTTAAAACAGTGAGTTACAAAATCCCTGCTAAATGATTGTCAATATTTCACATAAGCGTTTCGCATTCAATACACTTTTAGGCATTTTTTGAGTAAATTAAAACTGAAACCCTTCATTTTAATTTTTTAATTCAACAAAAACAGTGACTTATTTTTTCTGGCATATGAATTGCATATATACAAGTACTTAAGCAAAACCTCCCTATAGTTTGCTTAGAGTATTTGAAGTGATTTGTGCTCTGCGGACGACGCCTATAGTCCGCACTTTTGATGCAATCCCTATAATGCATCAAATGAATTTGGAGGGTCGCAAGACCCTCTTTTTTTTGCCTGTTAGCTTTTCCCGATTCCGACTTGCCCGAAGCAACTATGCTGGGTAGAGTGATGCCTGGAACATTTACGAGCTTACACAATGCCCAAACCTTTTCAAATGCTGGACGTGTTCAGTCAAGATCCATTTTGTGGAAACCCCTTGGCCGCGGTTTTTGACGCCGATGAGTTATCCACCGACGAGATGCAACACCTAACGCGTTGGTTCAATTTATCGGAAACAGTTTTTTTTCAAAAGCCCTCTCATCCGGAGGCCGACTACAAAGTCCGGATTTTCACTCTTAATCGCGAGCTCCCGTTTGCCGGACACCCGACGCTGGGCAGTTGCCAGGCCTGGTTAACTGCGGGTGGCAAACCCAAACGTGATGCCGTTGTGGTGCAAGAATGTGGTGCTGGCTTGATACACATTCAGCAAACCGATGATCGTCTGGCTTTTGCGGCACCGGACATGTTACGCAGCGGTGCTGTCAGTGACGATGAGCTGGACAAGATCTGCAATATACTGGGCATTGGACGCAAGGACATCAAAGCCTCGAACTGGATTGATAACGGACCAGGCTGGGTTGGGTTATTACTTGAGTCGGCTGAAAAAGTGTTGAGCATCAAAGCCAATGCCACACCCGACGATATATTTGACATCGGCATCATCGGGCCTTACCCAAAGGGCAGTGAATGTGATTTCGAATTACGGGCATTATTCAGTGTGCCCGATGATGGTTTACGTGAAGACCCGGTTACCGGAAGTTTGAATGCCTCCATGGCGCAATGGTTAATGGGAACTGGTCACGCACCGGACACGTATGTCGCCAGTCAGGGCACATTGTTACAGCGCAAAGGCCGTATATATCTGGAACGCGACAAATCCGGGCAAGTGTGGGTGGGCGGTCACAGCACCGTAAGAGTCAAAGGTGAAATAGAATTGGCTGATTTATAACTTCAAATCTTCAACGCGCTGTTGCAAGCATTCCGTGATCTTGCCGATCAGCGGCAAACGGTAGAAGTTCCTTCGCCAGGTCAGGTATACCGTGCGCCTGGGTTTGGGTTTGGGCATGATGCGTAGATCCAGACCCGTGCGTTGATGCGCTTCTCTTAAGGCCAGTTGTGGCAATAAAGTGACCCCGGCTCCGGCCACCACCATCTGGCGTAAGGTTTCCAGACTGGTGGCCTTGTAGTCATCACTGGCGGCGATGCCTTTACTCGTGCACACATCCAGCGCCTGATCTCGTAAACAATGCCCTTCTGACAAAAGCAACATTTTGGCATGCTCCAGATCCGCACTGCGTAAATTGCGCTTACCTTTCAAAGCATGACCCTTTGCCATAACTAATACAAAATCCTCACTGAACAATGGCACTTGCACAAAATGTTTATGTGATTCTCTGGTTGCCAACAACCCGATATCAGTGTCGCCATCACGCAAGGCCTGGAGCAGGTTCTCAGTCTGGTATTCGTACAAACGCCACTCGAGTTTAGGCAACTCCTGTTTCAGATTTTCCATGACCAGCGGGAAAAAATACGGGGCAATGGTTGGTATAGCGGCCATTTTAAATTGGCCGGCGAACGGGTCTTTATGATAGTTGGCGTAATCGTTGATCTCGTCCACCTTGTGCATAATGCTTTTTGCCATGGACCTGACATCCACCCCGGCCGGGGTCAGAGTGACCGAGCGGTTGTCTCGCTCGAACAGCACAATCTCGAGTTCTTGTTCAAGCTTTTTAATACCGGCACTTAAGGTTGGCTGGCTAACAAAGCATTTTTCCGCCGCCTGACCGAAATGCCCGGTTTCGGCAACTGCCAGTAAATATTCCAATTCTCGGAGTTTCATTGCATAGTCCCATTAATAGATATTTTCTATTATATCAATATAAACAATCAATTTTACTGATTATTGATTTCACCCCATAATGCCTGCAAGTTCAAATTAGTAAACAAACCAACTGGAGAAAACTATGTTAGGCATTGGTCAAAAATTCCCGCAATACAAACTCACCGGCGTTGTCTCGAATAATCTTGAAGCCGCCTTTAAAGACTTTGATAACACCGCCTCAAACGGCAACTGGAAAGTGATCTTCTTCTGGCCAAAAGATTTCACGTTTGTGTGCCCGACCGAGATTCAGGCATTCGGTAAACTCAACGAAGATTTCAAAGATCGCGATACCGAATTGTATGGCGTGAGCACTGACTCGGAGTTCGTACATTTGGCCTGGCGTCAAACTAAAGATGAATTAAAGGACCTGCCCTTCCCCATGCTGTCCGACATCAAGCGCGAGCTAAGTACCGAACTTGGCATTCTGGACGCAGAGGAAGGTGTGGCCCAGCGTGCAACCTATATCGTTGACCCACAAGGCATAATCCGATTTGTCTACGTTACCGACCTGAATGTAGGTCGCAGCCCTGAAGAAGTCATTCGAGTACTCGATGCTTTACAAACCGACGAACTCTGTCCGTGCAACTGGACGCCGGGTGACGACGTGCTTAAAGCCGCGTAGTCACATACATCGACCAGAAACCTGCCGTGGTTCGGCCACGGCAGTCTTTTAAATTCGAACAGGAAAAGCCATGAATATCGATGCAATAAAAAACCAGATACCCGATTACGCAAAAGACCTGCGGGTTAATTTCAAGAATATCTTTTCTTCTAACACATCGGCACACCTTAGTGAAGAGCAAATCTACGCGACTGCCCTAGCCACCGCCATTGCCTCCGGAAATGCCCGGTTTGCACGCGATATAGAAAACCTGTGCAAACAACATATTTCTGATGCGGTAATTCAAGCGGCTAAATCAGCCAGCGCCATTATGGCGATGAATAATGTGTATTACCGCTTTTTGCATTTGAGCGGTAATCCCGGGTATCAAAAGCTACCGGCCAAATTGCGCATGCAAGTCATTGCCAAGCCCGGCGTCTCCAAAACTGACTTCGAATTGTACTCGCTCGCGGTTTCCGCGGTACATGGTTGTGGTTTGTGTATCGACAGTCATGAGAAAATATTGATCGACAATGGCGTGAGCGAGGAAAGCATCCAGGACGCCGTGCGCATTGCAGCCGTGATGCATGCGGTAGCCAGAACGCTTGATTTTGAAGT
>JABDMI010000073.1 GCA_013001575.1 Gammaproteobacteria bacterium | reverse complement strand
GTTCCAGCAATTCTTCATCATCAACCATGTCGGCTTTGTTCAGATAAACCACGATGTAAGGAACACCAACCTGACGCGACAACAAAATGTGCTCACGCGTTTGTGGCATTGGGCCGTCCGCCGCGTTAACCACCAGGATCGCGCCGTCCATTTGCGCCGCACCGGTGATCATGTTCTTCACATAATCCGCGTGTCCAGGGCAATCAACGTGTGCGTAGTGACGCACGTCACTTTCGTACTCAACGTGAGCCGTGGCGATGGTGATTCCACGGGCGCGTTCTTCCGGGGCGTTATCAATCTGATCGTACGCACGAAATTCACCACCGTGTTTCTCGGCCATACACTTCGTCAGTGCCGCCGTTAAAGTCGTTTTGCCATGATCTACGTGGCCAATGGTGCCCACATTCACATGGGGCTTCGTACGTTCAAATTTTTCCTTAGACATTGTGTCTTGCCTCTTAAATTATTACTGGTTAAATCTAAAAATTAAATATGCTTATGCGGTTTTATTAATAACTGCATCAGCGATGTTGTTTGGCGCTTCGTTATACTTTTCAAATTCCATTGAGTAACTGGCACGACCTTGTGACATAGAACGCAGGTCGGTTGCATAGCCGAACATTTCAGCTAATGGCACTTCCGCACGGATGGTTTTACCGGTTGGAGTATCTTCCATACCCTGAACCAGGCCACGACGACGGTTTAGATCGCCCATCACATCACCCATGTAATCTTCCGGAGTAACCACTTCGACCTTCATGATCGGCTCTAGCAATGCCGGGCTGGCTTTGCGTGCACCTTCTTTGAAGCCCATAGAACCGGCGATCTTGAATGCCATTTCGTTGGAATCGACATCATGGTAAGAACCATCGTATAAAGTTACCTTGACATCAACCACAGGATAGCCCGCGATCACGCCATTTTGCATTTGCTCTTGGATCCCTTTATCTACTGCAGGAATGTATTCTTTAGGAACCACACCACCTGAAATTTCATTAATGAACTCATAACCGGCACCTGGAACCTGAGGCTCGATCTTCAGCCAAACATGACCGAACTGTCCACGACCACCAGACTGCTTAACAAATTTGCCTTCTTGTTCAACCGCATTGCGAATGGTTTCACGATACGCCACTTGTGGCTTACCAACCGCTGCTTCAACATTGAATTCGCGCTTCATACGATCAACCAGAATATCCAAATGCAATTCACCCATACCGGCAATGATGGTCTGACCGGATTCTTCATCTGTGGTTACCCGGAAAGATGGATCTTCTTGTGCAAGTTTACCCAGGGCAATACTCATTTTTTCCTGGTCCGATTTGGTTTTAGGCTCAACCGCAACCGCAATTACCGGCTCGGGGAACTCCATACGTTCCAGCGTGATCACTTCTTTAAGGTCACACAAGGTATCACCCGTGGTTACGTCTTTAAGACCAACCGCTGCAGCAATGTCACCCGCACGTACTTCCGAGATCTCTTCACGATCATTCGAATGCATTTGCAATAAACGACCAATACGCTCTTTTCGCCCGCGCACCGGATTGTAAACCGAATCACCTGATTTCAATACACCGGAATAGACCCGGAAAAAGGTCAGCGTTCCAACATACGGATCGGTGGCAATTTTAAACGCCAGGGCCGAGAATGGCTCGTCATCACTACTGACACGCTCGGATTCAGTTTCATCCGCATCATCCAGAATACCTTTGATCGCCGGTACTTCAGTTGGCGCAGGCAGCAAGTGCAGGACTCCATCCAGCACCGCTTGCACACCTTTATTCTTAAACGCGGTACCGCAATAACAAGGCACCGCTTCATTCGCAATGGTTTGCAGACGCATGCCGGTATAGATCTCGTCATTGGTCAGTTCGCCAGTTTCCAGATACTTGTCCATCAGCTCTTCGTTGGCTTCAGCCGCGGCTTCTACCAGTTTCTCGCGCCACTCAACAGCTTTGTCTTTGAGGTCGGCCGGGATCTCTTCACGGGTGTGCTTCATACCCATGTTCTCTTCTTCCCAGTAGATGGCATCCATAGCGATCAGGTCGACCACGCCTTTGAAATCATCTTCAGCGCCGATAGGCAATTGCATGGCCACCGGGTTTGCACCCAGGCGCTCGCGGATCATGTCGTAGGAGCGGTAAAAATCAGCACCGATCTTGTCCATTTTGTTAATGAAGACAATACGTGGTACGCCATATTTGTTCGCCTGACGCCAAACCGTTTCGGTTTGTGGCTCAACACCGGCGTTGGCATCCAGCAGTGTCACCGCGCCATCAAGTACGCGCAAAGAACGCTCTACTTCAATCGTGAAGTCAACGTGTCCCGGGGTGTCAATAATATTAATACGGTGTTGCGGGAACTGGTTTTCCATGCCGCTCCAGAACGTGGTGGTCGCCGCCGAGGTAATAGTAATACCACGCTCCTGCTCTTGCGCCATCCAGTCCATAGTCGCTGCACCGTCATGCACTTCACCAATTTTATGTGAAATACCTGTGTAGTACAGAATTCGCTCTGTCGTAGTGGTCTTACCCGCATCAATGTGAGCCATGATGCCAATATTGCGATATCTTTCGATTGGAGTGGTACGTGCCACGGTCTTTCCCCTTCAGGTTGCTCTTGAATTCAAATCAAGGAGCGTTCAATAAAAAAATCTTTATGTCTGTTACAAATAAAACCCAAGCTTGCTTGGGTTTTATTATTTAGTTTGTATTTCTGCGTTTCGATCAATTACCCGAGCATAGGCATCGGGCAATAATATTTACCAGCGATAGTGCGAAAACGCCTTATTTGCTTCCGCCATGCGGTGCGTGTCTTCACGCTTCTTGATGGCGTTACCACGATTCTCAGCGGCGTCCATCAATTCATGAGCCAGCCTGTGGGCCATGGTTTTTTCACTACGTTTACGCGAAGCATCAATAACCCAACGCATAGCCAGGGTTTGACGACGCACTGGACGCACTTCAACCGGTACCTGGTAAGTAGCTCCACCAACACGGCGTGACTTAACCTCAACCAGTGGTTTAACGTTCTCAAGTCCGACACTCAAGGCTTCGAGTGCGGCTTCTTCGTCAACACTGTTCTTTTCAGATATGCGCGAGATCGCACCATAAATAATACGCTCAGCGACAGATTTTTTACCGTCGACCATGATCATATTCATGAATTTGGCCAGCATTTCATTATGAAATTTTGGATCTGGCAAAATTTCGCGTTTTGGAGCTCTGTTTCTTCTGGACATTAGTCCCTACCTATTTAAATATCTTTAAAAAATTCTGTTAAATGTCCAAGCGTCTATTTCTTGGGACGCTTGGTACCGTATTTGGAACGACCTGCTTTACGATCGGCAACGCCGGCGCAATCCAGTGAGCCGCGAATGGTGTGATAACGCACACCCGGGAGATCCTTAACACGACCGCCACGGATCAAGACCACACTATGCTCTTGCAAGTTGTGGCCTTCGCCACCGATGTAACTGGTTACTTCAAAACCGTTGGTCAAGCGCACCCGTGCAACTTTACGCATAGCCGAATTGGGCTTTTTAGGCGTTGTGGTGTACACACGTGTGCACACTCCACGTTTTTGAGGAGAAGCCTGCAAAGCCGGAACGTTACTTTTTTCACTCTTCGAACGCCTTGGCTTGCGTACTAACTGATTAACTGTTGCCATAATTAGCTCGTTTTTATCATCAAATTGTTGTTTAAAAATGTCTTTTTCGGGTTCTCTGTTTGCAGAGAAACATCGGGGTACCAAACGGCACCCCGATGTATTGAATCCGACTCTTGACCCCGATATTTACAAGTTGGCCAAGTAAAGAGCGGGAATTTTAAAAACTTGAACCCGGAGTGTCAAGTAATATCGACCATCTCCAGGTTCAAATTTTTGCCTGTTTTACACAGGCAGTAGCCTTTTTAGCGTAAAACAGGAGTTTTGTTGTGTCGCACAAACCCTGGCAGAGGGCTACCGGACTGTATTATTCGGCAGCCTCCGTGCTTTCATCCGCTGGACTTTCATCTTCTGCGCTAATTACCACTTCCGGCTCGGGGCCTTTGGTGTCACTCAACAGATTCTCCAGAGTCAGTCGTTGGTCGATGGTCACACGATTACGGCGACGCTCCTCATGGAAGGCTTGTCCGGTACCGGCCGGGATCAAGCGACCCACAATCACGTTCTCTTTCAAGCCACGCAGATCATCACGCAATCCACGCACCGCTGCATCGGTCAGAACCCGGGTGGTTTCCTGGAACGAGGCCGCAGAAATGAACGACTCTGTTGCCAAGGATGCTTTGGTGATGCCGAGCAGGACCATTTGGAATTTAGCCGCTTGCTTGCCATCTTTAAGCACTTGCTCATTCACTTCATTTGCGAAGGCTTCTTCGATCTGCTCACCTGGCAACAACAAGGTATCACCGGCGTCGAGCACTTCAACCTTACGTAACATCTGGCGAATAATAACTTCGATGTGCTTGTCGTTTATTTTCACACCTTGCAGGCGGTAAACGTCCTGAATTTCACGCACCAGATAATCGGCCAGAGATTCGGCACCGCGCAAACGCAAGATGTCGTGTGGATTAGGTTCACCATCGGCGATTACCTCACCCTTCTCAACGGATTCACCTTCAAAAATATGAATATGACGCCATTTCGGGATCAAAGTCTCAAAACGTTCACCTTCATCATCGGTAATAACCAAACGACGCTTGCCTTTGGTTTCTTTACCAAAGCTCACCGTACCGGTGTGCTCGGCCATGATCGCCGGTTCTTTAGGCTTACGCGCTTCGAACAGATCGGCTACGCGTGGCAAACCACCTGTGATATCACGAGTTTTACTGGACTCTTGTGGGATCTTGGCGATCATGTCACCAACCTTGATCTCGGCACCGTCTTGCAAACTAATGGTTGCACCCGATGGCAAAGCGTATACCGCAGGGATCTCGGTGTTCGCAAAGAAAACCTGCTCGCCTTTTTTGTCGACCAGTTTTGCCACTGGACGCAGATCTTTACCGGCTGCGCCACGTTGACTTGGGTCAGTGATCACCGTGTTACTCAAACCGGTAACCTCATCCACTTGTGTGGTCACACTGACACCATCGACAAAGTCTTCGTATTTAATAAATCCTTCAACTTCGGTGATAACCGGGTGAGTATGTGGATCCCAGTTGGCGATCACCTGACCTGCAACAACCGAATCACCGTCATCAACCGAGATCATGGAACCATAAGGAATCTTGTAACGTTCACGTTCACGACCCGACTCGTTCATTACCCCGATCTCGCCCGAACGCGAGACCGCCACGAGATGGCCCTTGCTGTGTTTAACGGTTTTAATATTGTGTAAACGCACAGTACCGGTGTTTTTCACTTCAACGCTACTAATGGCTGCAGCTCTGGATGCCGCACCACCAATATGGAAAGTACGCATGGTTAACTGGGTACCCGGCTCACCAATTGACTGGGCCGCGATAACTCCAACCGCTTCACCTTTACTGACCAGATGGCCTCGCGCAAGATCACGACCGTAACAGAAACTACAAATTCCGTAACGCGATTCACAAGCGATAGGGGAACGCACCCAAACCTGATCTATGCTTTTCTCTTCAAGCATTAACACCAGTTTCTCATCCAGCAAGGTATCTTTCTCAATCAGTACCGGGCTGTTTTCATCGGATTCATGCACGTCATTTGCCAAAACACGACCGAGTACTCTTTCGCGCAATGGTTCAACCACGTCTCCGCCTTCAACCAGTGGTGTCATCAACAGACCGCGTTCGGTGCCACAATCTTCTATGGTTACCACCATGTCTTGAGCAACATCAACCAAACGACGGGTGAGGTAACCGGAGTTAGCGGTTTTCAACGCTGTATCGGCCAGACCTTTACGCGCACCGTGAGTGGAGATGAAGTATTGCAATACGTTAAGTCCTTCACGGAAATTAGCCGTGATCGGCGTTTCAATGATTGAGCCATCCGGTTTGGCCATCAGGCCACGCATTCCGGCCAACTGTCTGATCTGTGCCGCAGAACCACGCGCACCGGAATCGGCCATCATATAAATTGAATTGAAAGAAGGCTGGCGAACAATCTCGCCATCGGCTGTTTCAACATCATCATTACCGAGTTTGTCCATCATAGCCTTGGCAACCTGGTCATTGGTACGCGACCAGATATCGACAACTTTGTTATACCGTTCGCCAGCGGTAACCAGACCCGAAGAGTACTGGTTTTGGATGTCGGTAACTTCAGCTTCAGCAGAATCCAGAATCTCGTTCTTGTCTTCCGGGATAACCATATCCTGAACACCGATCGAGGTGCCCGAACGGGTTGCATAGCTGAAACCGGTATACATGAGCTGGTCAGCAAATACGACGGTCTGCTTCAAGCCAACATTACGATAGCAGGCATTGATCGCAGCCGAGATCGCACGCTTGGTCATGTCTTTGTTGACATGCTCAAACGGCAAACCTTCCGGAAGGATCTCGGATAACAAAGTACGCCCGACCGTGGTGTCGAAACGTTTAGTTTCGATGGTCATATTGCCGTCTTCATCCAGAGTTTTATCATTTAAACGCACCTGGATCTTGGCGTGCAGATCAACCTGACGGTTCTCATAGGCACGATGCACTTCAGAGATATTGGCAAACACCATTCCCTCGCCTTTGACATTGATCATTTCACGGGTCATGTAATACAGACCCAAGACCACGTCTTGCGAAGGCACAATGATGGGCTCACCATTGGCCGGTGAAAGAATGTTGTTTGAGCTCATCATCAAGGCACGCGCCTCAACCTGGGCTTCCAGTGACAATGGTACATGTACCGCCATTTGGTCACCGTCGAAGTCGGCGTTAAAGGCCGTACACACCAAAGGATGTAACTGGATTGCTTTACCTTCGATCAGGACTGGCTCAAAGGCCTGAATACCCAAACGGTGCAAGGTAGGCGCACGGTTCAACATCACCGGATGTTCGCGAATCACGCCTTCCAGGATGTCCCAGACTTCGCCACCTTCGCGTTCAACTAGTCGCTTGGCCGCTTTGATGGTTGCCGCTTCACCGCGAGCGATCAATTTACTTAAGACGAAAGGCTTGAATAATTCCATAGCCATTTTCTTGGGCAGACCACACTGATGCAAACGCAGGGTCGGACCACACACGATCACTGAACGACCGGAGTAATCGACACGTTTACCCAACAGGTTTTGACGGAAACGACCTTGCTTACCTTTGATCATATCGGCCAAAGATTTAAGCTGGCGTTTGTTGGTGCCGGTGATAGCACGGCCACGACGACCGTTATCCAGTAAAGCATCAACCGATTCTTGCAACATGCGTTTTTCGTTACGCACAATAATGTCTGGCGCGCTCAATTCGAGCAGGCGACGCAAACGGTTGTTACGGTTAATGACGCGACGATACAGGTCATTGAGGTCAGAGGTCGCAAAACGTCCGCCTTCCAGTGGAACCAAAGGACGCAGGTCCGGTGGCAAAACTGGCAATACTGTCATGACCATCCATTCCGGCTTGTTACCAGAAGACTTGAATGATTCAATCAATTTCAGGCGCTTGGACAAACGCTTGATCTTGGTTACCGAACCGGTGTCATTGATCGCTTCACGTACTTTGGCGATCTCGAGGTCCAGGTTGGTGGATTTTAATAATTCAAATACCGCTTCAGCACCCATGACCGCGGTGAAATCGTCACCGTATTCTTCCAGGGCTTCAAAATACAGGTCATCGGTAAGTAATTGGCCGCGCTCAAGTGGCGTCATGCCTGGCTCGATCACCACATAGGCTTCGTAATACAGGACCCGCTCGATCTCACGCAAGGTCATATCGAGCATTAAGCCGATACGCGATGGCAAAGATTTCAGGAACCAGATATGTGCGACCGGACAAGCCAGATCAATATGACCCATGCGTTCACGACGTACTTTAGTCTGGGTAACTTCGACCCCGCACTTTTCACAAATCACACCGCGATGCTTGAGACGTTTGTATTTCCCGCACAAACATTCGTGATCTTTGACAGGACCAAAAATTTTGGCACAGAATAAGCCGTCACGTTCCGGTTTGAAGGTACGATAGTTAATGGTTTCCGGCTTTTTAACTTCACCAAAAGACCATGAACGTACCATTTCCGGAGACGCCAGGCCGATTCGAATTGCATCAAAATCGTCGGTCGGTTTTTGTTGTTTAAAAATCTGAAACAAGTCTTTCATGCTGACACCTGTTTGTTTTGCTCTTGATTAGATCGTTGAGCGATTTGCGAAATAAAATTCTTTACTAATAAAGTTCCCGTACCAGGCCTAGTCCTGATCCAACTCGACATTGAGCCCAAGAGAGCGGATCTCTTTGATCAATACGTTGAAGGATTCTGGCATGCCGGGCTGCATCTGATGGGTGCCGTCCACAATGTTCTTATACATTTTGGTACGACCCCACACGTCATCGGATTTAACCGTGAGCATTTCTTGCAGAGTATGCGCCGCGCCGTAAGCTTCCAGCGCCCATACCTCCATTTCTCCGAAACGCTGGCCACCAAATTGGGCTTTACCGCCAAGTGGCTGCTGCGTTACCAGTGAGTAAGGACCGGTTGAACGGGCATGCATCTTGTCATCCACCAAGTGATTGAGTTTAAGCATGTACATATAACCCACTGTGGTTTCACGCTCAAACTCCTCGCCGGTACGACCATCGATCAAACGGGTTTGACCCGAGATCGGCAGATCCGCAAGTTCGAGCAAGTTGGTGATCTCCTTCTCGCTTGCACCGTCAAATACCGGTGTTGCGATCGGCACACCGCCAACCAGGTTTTTAGCCAGCTCCATGACTTCTTTGTCGTTCATGGAATCCAGCTCTTCTTTACGACCGCCGCTCTTGTTGTAGATCTTTTCGAGTAGCTTGCGCACCTCAACTATTTTGGCCTGCTCTTTCAGCAATCCGCCAATCTTGTGCCCAAGGCCTTTTGCCGCCCAGCCCAAGTGGGTCTCAAGAACTTGTCCGACGTTCATTCGGGAGGGAACACCCAGGGGATTTAACACGATATCAACAGGAGTACCGTCAGCAGAATAAGGCATGTCTTCGACCGGCACGATGTTGGAAATAACACCCTTGTTTCCGTGACGCCCGGCCATTTTGTCACCAGGCTGGATAACGCGCTTAACGGCGAGATAAACTTTTACAGTTTTCAACACGCCCGGAGCGAGGTCATCGCCAGCAGTGATTTTGCGTTTTTGCTCATCAAACTTGTCGGTAAAGGCTTTACGCTGTTGCTTGAGTCGTTTGGCAACCTGCTCAAGCTCGGCATTCGCATCATCATTCTTCAAGCGGATCTTGAACCACTCGTCACGCTCCAGCTCTTCAAGATACGCTTTAGTTATCTTGCTGTCTTTTTTCAGTTTGTTTGGACCGCCCAAAGCCACTTTGCCGGTCAACATTTTTTCCACACGCTGGTAAATATCATTTTCCAGAATACGTTGTTGATCGCCAAGATCTTTGCGGATACGTTTTAACTCGTCTTCTTCAATGGCCAAAGCACGTTCGTCTTTTTCAACACCATCGCGAGTGAATACGCGTACATCAATCACGGTACCTGACATACCCGGCGGTACACGCAGCGAAGTATCTTTTACATCGGAAGCTTTTTCACCAAAGATCGCACGCAGTAGTTTTTCTTCAGGGGTTAGCTGGGTTTCACCTTTTGGTGTGACCTTGCCAACCAGAATATTGCCAGGGCCCACTTTGGCGCCGATGAAGGCGATACCGGTCTGGTCCAGGTTAGCCAATGCGGCTTCACCCACATTCGGGATATCTGCTGTGATCTCTTCCGAACCCAGTTTGGTGTCACGCGCCACACAGGTCATTTCTTCAATGTGAATGGTTGTGAAGCGGTCTTCTTTAACCACACGCTCCGAGATCAGGATGGAATCCTCAAAGTTGTAACCATTCCACGGCATGAAAGCAACCAGCAGGTTTTGACCCAGAGCCAATTCACCCATGTCCGTTGACGGTCCGTCTGCCATCACGTCACCACGGGCAACTTTGTCGCCGGTGAGCACGAGTGGCTTTTGGTTAATACAGGTATTTTGATTGGAACGCGTGTATTTGGTCAGGTTGTAAATATCCACACCCGATTCACCGGCCGTGGTTTCATTGTCATTTACCCGCACCACAATACGCGAGGCATCGACTGAATCAACCACGCCGCCACGCCGTGCGACCACGGTTACACCCGAGTCGGTAGCGACTACACGCTCCATTCCGGTGCCCACCAAAGGCTTTTCAGCGCGCAAAGTTGGCACAGCCTGACGTTGCATGTTCGAGCCCATCAAGGCACGGTTAGCATCATCGTGCTCAAGGAACGGGATCAAGGACGCCGCCACAGAAACGATCTGCTTTGGTGAAACATCCATGAAATTAATTTCTTCAGGAGAAGACAACATAAATTCATTATGGTTACGACATGAAACCAGGGAATCTTTGAATTTTCCTTTGTTGTCGAGCACGGCATTAGCCTGCGCGATCACATACTGGCTTTCTTCAATGGCCGAGAGATATTCGATCTCGTCGGTGACCCGGCCTTTGATCACTTTACGGTAGGGTGTTTCCAGGAATCCGTAGGAATTAGTGCAGGCATACACCGCCAGAGAGTTAATCAAACCAATGTTTGGCCCCTCAGGAGTTTCAATCGGGCATACGCGCCCGTAGTGTGTTGGATGCACGTCACGAACTTCAAAACCCGCACGTTCACGCGTTAGACCACCCGGCCCCAAAGCCGAAACACGACGTTTGTGAGTAACTTCCGAGAGTGGATTGTTTTGATCCATGAATTGCGAAAGCTGGGAAGATCCGAAGAACTCTTTAACCGCAGCTGACACCGGTTTGGCATTGATCATGTCTTGTGGCATCAATTCTTCAGATTCCGCCTGGTTCAAACGCTCTTTCACCGCGCGCTCAACCCGCACCAGACCAACACGGAAAACGTTTTCGGTCATTTCACCGACCGAACGGATACGACGGTTACCCAGATGATCGATGTCATCTACAGTACCGTTACCATTACGAATATCGATCAGGGTACGGATCACATCCAGGATGTCATCGGTACTCAGAACCATGCTGCCTTCGGTCTCTTCACGACCCAGGCGACGGTTGAACTTCATGCGACCGACCACTGAAAGATCATAGCGCTCCGGGTTAAAGAATAAATTCTCAAACAGGGTTTCGGCCGCATCTTTGGTAGGCGGCTCACCCGGACGCATCATGCGGTAGATCTCTACCAGAGCTTCCAGACGGGTTTGACTAGGGTCGATACGCAGGGTATTGGAAATAAACGAACCACGATCCAGATCATTTACATACAAGGTTGATAGCTTATCAACCCCGTTACTGATCAAAGCTTCGAGCAACTCTTCGGTGATTACGTCATTGGCAGCTGCCAGTAACTCACCGGTTTCAGTGTCGATTACATCGTCAGCAAGGATCTTATCCAGCAAGTAAGTTGAAGGCACACTTAAACGGTTAACCCCGGCTTCTTGCATCTGGCGAATATGCCGTGCTGTGATACGACGCCCTTCTTCAACCAGCACTTTACGGCCGTCTTTAATATCGAAGGCCGCGGTTTCTCCACGTAAACGCTCAGGCACCAGCTCAAGCTGGATCTCTTCGCCCATAACGTGAAAAATATTTTTATCAAAAAACAGATCCAGGATCTCCTGGTTACTGAACCCTAAAGAGCGCAGCAGGATAGTGACCGGAAGTTTACGACGGCGATCGATACGCACGAACAAACAGTCTTTCGGGTCAAACTCGAAATCCAGCCACGAACCACGGTAAGGAATCACACGAGATGAGAATAAAACCTTGCCGGATGAATGGGTTTTGCCCCGGTCATGATCAAAGATCACGCCAGGAGAACGATGTAACTGAGAAACAATAACGCGCTCGGTGCCATTGATCACAAAGGTACCGTTATCGGTCATCAATGGCATTTCACCAAGATAGACTTCTTGCTCACGCACGTCTTTTACTTTTTTGACCTTGCTGTCTTTGTCGTAAATGATCAGACGCACGGTCACACGCAATGGTGCAGCATAAGTTAATCCGCGAACCTGACATTCCTTGACATCAAATTCCGGTTTACCAAGCTTGTATGACACATACTCGAGTGCCGCACTGCCGTTGTAGCCCATGATCGGGAACACGGTATTGAACGCTGCATGCAGACCAACACTTTCACGGTCATCAGGTGCTACACCTTGTTGCAGGAACTTGCGGAACGAGTCCAGCTGAATAGATAACAAATAAGGAACACCCAGCGGACTAGGTAATTTCCCAAAGTTTTTACGGATACGTTTTTTCTCAGTAAACGAGTAAGCCATCTCTAACACCTATTAACTTGTGCCGCTTTTAATCAGCACATTTTGTTATTTGTAAACCGGAGGGATCACAAATTAAGGAAATTCAGACAACAGCAGGCCGGCAGCTTGCGCTACCAGCCTATTGTTGGGTCCCGACCATCCGGAGATGGCCGGTAAACATGTCAAAAGACACTGCGTCAGAACGAACTTATTTAAGTTCGACTGATGCGCCAGCTTCTTCAAGCTGTTTCTTAACGTCTTCTGCTTCGTCTTTGGAAGCGCCTTCTTTAACAGTTGCAGGAGCACCTTCAACCATTTCTTTGGCTTCTTTCAAGCCCAGGCCTGTGATAGTTCTAACCGCTTTAATAACAGAAACCTTGTTTCCGCCAAAGCTGGTCATAACCACGTCGAATTCGGTTTGCTCGGCGGCTGCGGCGCCTTCGCCACCAGCTGCCGGGCCAGCAGCAACAGCAACTGGTGCTGCAGCTGAAACGCCGAATTTTTCTTCCATTGCAGAGATCAGATCAACGACCTCCATTACGCTCATGTTTGAGATAGTATCTAAAATATCTTCTTTTGAAACTGCCATGCTAGTCTCCTAAAAATGATGGTTCCGAGTCTGATGCCTGTTGTATGTTTGCATCGAGATGTTAGCCATCGGTTAATATCAAAAAATTATTTCACTATTTTGTTCCAGGTATACTCACCCGGAACGGTTTGCCAATTCAGGTTGGCGGCCAAAAGGATTAAACAAACTCCTTTTAAGCTGCTTCTTTTTGATCTCGAACTGCGGCAAAAGTACGAACCATTTTTGCGGTCGGTTCTGCCAATGTACGTACGAATTTACTGATCGGAGCCTGCATAACACCAAGCAGCATGCCAAGGGCTTGCTCACGGTTAGGCAATGCAGCCAGTCGCTCGAGTTCACTTGCCGGCAATACTTCACCGCCAATTGAAACAAGCCTTACCACCAGCGTATCGTTGTCTTTACTGAATTCCTTGATCACACGACCTGCAGCACCCGGATCTTCTTGCGAAAATGCCAGGACTAAAGGACCGCTGAGTTCATCAGCCATACATTCAAAATCAGTTCCCTGAATGGCACGTCTGGCCAAAGTGTTCTTAACGACACGCAGATACACGCCATCCTTAAGCGCCGCACGGCGCAAGGTGGTCATATCTTCAACGCTAAGACCCCGATACTCGGCAGCAACGGCTGAAAAAGCATTTGCAGCGACTTCGTTCACTTCGGCAACAACTGCTTGTTTTGCAGCTAGATTTAGTGCCATAGTCTTCTCCTGTTGTCGGTCTAACGACAATTAAATTAAAGAAAATCAATTTTTCGGACTACCTGCTTCCGTCAAGCCGACTTTCCACCTAACGGTGACCGCAACAGAAGGAATGAATTCTTTCTGACTCGGATTACACCGTCTGCGCAGGCAAAATTTATTTCTAAACTCATTAAGCTCGGATCTTTTGGATCCTCACACCTACGGTCTTGGACGATAACCAGTTACCTGGCATCTGTTCTTCCCTGGTTACTACTGCATGAGTAATACAGCAACAACAGTTCCATCTCGTCACCCGCCAATTTTTCTCAGGCGGGTGATGAATTTTTAAATCTTTATCTGACTACCTTGAAAGAAGTCTGATCCACAGAAATACCCGGACCCATGGTCGAAGATACTGTGACTTTTTTGAAATAAATACCTTTAGCTGATGCCGGTTTGATCTTTTGCAGATCTGCCATCAAGGCTTGCAGGTTTTCAGTTAATTTGGCCGGCTCAAAATCTGATTTGCCAATGCCGCAATGAATAATTCCGGCCTTGTCGGTACGATAACGTACTTGTCCGGCCTTGGCATTTTTCACTGCTGTTTCAACATCGGGCGTTACCGTACCAACTTTCGGGTTAGGCATTAATCCACGAGGACCAAGCACGGTACCCAGTCGGCCCACAACACGCATCGCATCAGGGCTGGCAATGACCACGTCAAAATTGAGATCGCCACCTTTGATCTGTTCGGCCAGATCATCCATACCAACAACGTCGGCACCGGCAGCTTTCGCCTTTTCGGCATTCTCGCCCTGGGTGAACACGGCTACGCGTACGGTTTTACCGGTGCCATTCGGCAACACAGTGGAACTACGTACGGCCTGGTCGGATTTTCTGGGGTCTACGCCCAGATTGATCGCGACATCAACAGATTCCGGAAACTTGGAAATGGCCAGTTCTTTAACTAATGAGAAAGCTTCCTCGATCGGATAGAACTTGGTTGGATCAACTTTCTCAGCGAATAACTTTTTACGTTTGCTTAATTTTGCCATGACCTTAACCCTCTACTTCCAGGCCCATGCTACGCGCACTACCAGCAATAATGTTTACGGCCGCATCCATATCGTTGGCATTGAGATCTTCCATTTTCGTGGTAGCAATCTCTTCCAACTGGGCGCGGGTGACTTTGCCGACCTTATTGGTGTTCGGCGTGCCAGAACCACTCTTGATACCGGCGGCTTTTTTCAAAAGAATAGACGCTGGCGGGGTTTTGGTTATAAAGGTAAAGCTGCGGTCAGAAAAAACCGTGATAACCACCGGAATTGGAAGACCTGCTTCCACGCTCTGGGTTTTCGCGTTAAACGCTTTACAGAATTCCATGATGTTCACGCCGTGTTGACCTAGCGCTGGTCCAACCGGAGGACTAGGATTTGCCTGTCCGGCTTTGACCTGGAGCTTGATGTAGCTCATGATCTTTTTTGCCATTTTACTTTCTCCTTCGGGTGCAGGCGCTGGTTTTAAGAGCTCCCCGAACTTGGTTTAATTCTCCTGAAGAATCTGGCTTAGATTCACAGGATTAAAAATTGTTGTTTCTAAAACTTACCTAACATGTCCCGGCCAAAGCTGGCTTTGATCAGGCTTTTTCCACCTGGCTGAATTCCAGTTCTACCGGCGTGGAACGTCCCAGGATCTGTACTGCAACCCTGACACGGTTTTTGTCGTAATTCACTTCTTCTACCGCGCCACTGAAATCCTTGAATGGACCATCCAGTACACGCACCGCCTGACCCACTTCGTACAAAAACTTGGGCTTTGGCTTGTTAACACTGTCTTCAACCCGGTTCAGGATCGTCATTGCTTCTTTTTCGGTAATTGGTGCCGGCTTATCGCTGGTACCACCAATAAATCCCAGAACCTTGGGTACTGATTTGACCAAATGCCAGGACTCTTCATCCATTTCCATTTGTACCAGTACGTAACCTGGAAAAAATTTCCGGTCACTACGACGCTTTTTACCTTCACGCATCTCAACCACTTCTTCGGTTGGAACCATGATCTCGCCAAACTTGTCTTGCAGGCCATGAAAAGCAATTCGCTCAGTCAAGGACTGCTTAACTTTATGCTCATAGTTCGAATAAGCATGGACTACATACCAGCGCATTGCCATTACACGTTCTCCGTAAATCTTATTATTGATTCGAGTTTATTTGCCCAATTCGCCAATACCGTTGATGAACAACAGCATTAACCAATCAACAAACCAGAAAAAACCACCCATCAATAAACAAAATGCAATAACGATCAAGCTGGTCTGAAAAGCTTCATTCGGTGTAGGCCAAACCACCTTTTTCATTTCGCGGAACGAAATACGACCAAACGACCACAATTGCTTACCTTTTGAAGACTGGAAAAAAACCAGTGCCCCCAAAATGGCGCCGGCAAAAACCGAGCCCACAGCGTATAAACTGGACTGTTCAATAAAGTAGTAATACCCGAACACACCTGCGAGCAAAAGCAAAAGCGCCAGGGCGATCAGGATCTTGCTGGATGCGCTGGTTGCGTTATCAGTGACTGTTGCCATTTAAATACCTTGTTGTGTCCGGATCATTGATCCATTAATAATTCAATCTTGGCAGGCCAGGAGGGAATCGAACCCCCAACCTACGGTTTTGGAGACCGTCGCTCTGCCAATTGAGCTACTGGCCTAAAGTTTTTTCAAACTCTTGTTGACCGCCGCGATCAAAATATTTCTAAAAATTTTCTACTATCAGCCGAAAAAATGTTTTCTATTCTCTTAAGCTGTGACGGCGGACGCTGTAAAACAGTGTCCGCCGCAGGGTTTTTTCACATATCCTGATACAAGTTCAGAATATTTTTGTTGTGATTTTCGCTAAGCTATATTGCTATCACGCGATGATCTTGGCTACTACACCAGCGCCAACGGTACGACCACCTTCACGAATCGCAAAACGCAAACCGTCTTCCATCGCGATCGGGGCGATCAGCTCAACATTCATTTTAATGTTGTCACCAGGCATGACCATCTCAACGCCTTCCGGCAGGATCACTTCACCCGTCACGTCCGTGGTACGGAAGTAGAACTGTGGACGATAGCCTTTAAAGAATGGTGTGTGACGACCACCCTCGTCTTTACTCAAAATATAGGTCTCGGCTTCGAACTTGGTGTGCGGAGTGATCGAACCCGGCTTCGCCAGTACTTGACCACGCTCAACTTCTTCACGCTTGGTACCACGCAGCAATACGCCCACGTTGTCGCCGGCCTGACCTTCGTCGAGCAGCTTACGGAACATCTCAACACCGGTACAGGTGGTTTTGGCGGTGTCTTTAATACCAACGATCTCGATCTCTTCGCCAACTTTCACAATACCGCGCTCAATACGACCGGTAACCACCGTGCCGCGACCCGAGATAGAGAACACGTCCTCTACCGGCATCAGGAAAGCACCGTCGATGGCGCGCTCTGGCAACGGGATGTAGGTATCCAATACCTCAACCAATTTGTAAATACTCGGTACGCCGATGTCGCTTTGGTCGCCTTCGATGGCTTTCAGGGCCGAACCGGTCACGATCGGGGTGTCATCACCCGGGAATTCGTACGCTGACAACAGATCTCGAACTTCCATCTCAACCAGTTCCAGCAATTCTTCATCATCAACCATGTCGGCTTTGTTCAGATAAACCACGATGTAAGGAACACCAACCTGACGCGACAACAAAATGTGCTCACGCGTTTGTGGCA
>JABDMI010000072.1 GCA_013001575.1 Gammaproteobacteria bacterium | reverse complement strand
CGGATGTCGGCGAGTATGCGGAAGATCACCGGTACCAGGATCAGGGTGATCATGGTGGCAAACAATATCCCGTAGGCCAAAGAGATGGCCATGGGTTTCAGGAACTCGGCGGCCAAACTGTTTTCCAGTAATAATGGCGCCAGGCCGGCGTAGGTCGTGATCGAGGTTAACAGGATGGGACGGAATCGTTCGCGTACCGAGACTTCGATGGCTTCAAGCAGATTGCGTCCGCGGTCTTGATGATAATTAATGGTTGTGGTCAGTACCAGGCTGTCATTGATGACTACCCCGAAGAGTGCCAATGCCCCTAGGAAGGATGGCAAACTCATGTAATAGCCGGTGATGAAATGACCCAGGATCACCCCAATCAAACTGAAAGGAATAACCGACACAATGATCAAGGGTTTGGCGTATGAATTTAATGGTAGGGCCAGCAAGGTAAAGATCAATATTACCGAGATCATCAAACCGGAGATCAGGCTACCAACGGTTTTGCGTTGTTCTTCGGCTTGACCATCGAGACGATAATCCACACCGGGTAGATCGGCAAAGTAAGCATTGGCGTTATTTAAAAACACATCCTGCATTTTGCCCAGTGCAACTTTGTTAATAACCGACGCTGTGATCTTGACCGCGCGCTTGCCATCGACCCGAATGATCTGGGTCACGCCCGGGGCGAGCTCACTGTTCACTAAAGCGGACAAAGGGACTTCCTGGCCTTGTTGAGTGCGTATGCGTAAATTATCCAAAATCGAGATGTCTTGTCTTTCGTTAGCGGGATACCGTACAAACACCCGGGTTTCTTCACGTCCACGCTGGATGCGCTGCACTTCAGCACCATAGATCGCCTGACGCACCTGGCGGATAATTTCGGCTTCATTCAATCCCATCGATTGCGCCAGGGCGTTGGTGGTGAACTGCAGTTCATTTTGACCCGAGATTAGATTGTTGCTGGTATCCACCACTTCATTGTATTTACGCAGTTCGGTTTCCACGATCGCTGTGGCCTGTTTAAGGTCTTCAAGATCTCTGGATTCAAGAATGATCTCCACATCCGATGAGGTGGGCCCGCCATCCGCGCCAATGCTCACAACTTTCACGCCGGAGGGTGAACCGAATTGTTTTTGCCAGATCTTTGAGAAGGCGGCCGGACTGATCTCTTTGCCCTGGTACTTGTCCAGTTCAGCCCGAAAGTTTAAGGTTTTATCTCCGTTCGAGACATAGGCGATGTTTTTTACGATGTCTTGCACACTCACATCCTCAAGACTGCGACCGGTAAACTCCTGCACCGCTTGTTCCAGACTGTTTTCAAGTCGGTCTAAGACATCAAAAGTCACTTCATACGGTGTGCCTTCCAGCATTTCGATACTGCCACGCATGCGGTTATCTTCAAGGTCGGGGAAAAATGCCACTTGGACCTGATTGCCGACCATGCTCATGGCCAGTATTAAAGCGGCAATAAATACGCCCAGGGTGATGTAACGAGCCTTAAGTACTTTGCGAATTAATGGCATGTAAAAATCATTCACTAGTTTGCCTAAGCCTTTGGAAATTACATTTTGAATTTTTCTAATCGGATTTATGCGTTCGCCTTGCGCGTATTGACGACTGGGTTTTAAATGTCGTAAATGACTTGGCAAAATCAACTTGGATTCGATCAGTGAGAACAGGAAACACAACATTACCACGGTGCCCATTTCACCAAGAATGTCGCCAAATACGCCGTCCAGCAAGATCAGTGGCAAGAACGCCGCCATGGTGGTGAGCACACCAAAAGTGGTGGGTATCGCGACTTTGCTGGTGCCCTCAAACACCGAAGCCAGGCCAGGGCCCTTGGTCTCCACACTGCGATGCACACTCTCCGAGACAATAATGGCGTCATCCACCACAATTCCCAGTGCCACGATAAAGCCGAAGGTCGATACATAGTTAAAACTGGTGCCTGCACTTGGCATTAACAAAATCGCGCCCAAAAAGGCAATGGGAATACCCACGGCCACCCACATTGCCAGGCGCAGGTCCAAAAACAGACCGAGCAATATAAGTACCAGGGCCAAACCTAACAAGCCGTTCTTTTTAACCAGGTCCAGCCGGTCTTGCAAGGTGATGGTCTCATCCAGCCAGGTGGTAACCGCAATGTCCGGGCTCAGATTTTTTTGGTACTTGTCCAGCACACCCAGAGCCGCGGTTTTAATTTTGATAATGTCTTGTACTTCTGTGGACTTCACCAACACACCCACACTGGGGTTGCCGTTGAATTTACTGATGTTCAGACTTTCGGTGTAGCTGTCTTTAATTACGGCGATGTCACGCAATAATACTTGTTGTCCATTAGCCAAACTAAGGATCGGAATATTGGCAAAGTCTTCTCCATTGCGACGTTCTTTGCGTACACGTAATTGCATGAAACCGGAATCCTGTTTCAGGGTGCCACCACTCCGATCTACCGAATAGCTGCGTATCGCATTGACCACGGTGTCCATGTTAATCTGATAGGCACGTAGGGTTTCTTCCGACAGTTCTATCGAGATCTCTTCAGTGGGAATACCATCAATGTCGACACTGGTGATGTCTTCCTGTTCCAACAACTGGGCACGCAGTTCCTCGGCCAGATCACTGAGTTGTGCGGTCGAGCGTTGTCCGGACAGATTGATCTGGATTACCGTGCCACCAAAAATTTCCGAATTTCCGTCAATATCGAAAACATAGGGTTCCTCGGCATCGCGCGGAAACGTTGAAATAGCATCAACGCGGGTCATCACATCATTGCGCACTTTGTTTTTGTTATAGCCTTTGGCAACCTCAACCGCGACCGAACCAAGATTAGCGGTCGAAGTGGAGTTATACGATTCCACCCCTTCAATACCACTCACTTCTTCTTCGATCTTACTCACAATTGTGCGTTCAACGTCTTCGGCAGAACCGGAATTAACCGGTACGTGAATCACAAAAAAGTCGATAGACACATCCGGCATGACACGACGCTGCATATTGTCCAGCGAAAACAAGCCACCAAGAATGATGGAGAACATCAATATATTGACCGCGATCGGATTGTCTAAAAACCAGCGAATAGGGTTAAACGGGGAGGTGTCGTGATAATTATGCGCCATCTTGATCTCCCCCGACTGAATCAAGAACACTGATCTTAAGTCCCTGGGTATAAGCGCCTTGACCCACGGTGATGACATTCAATGCCTGCTGTTGGGCTGCAGGAATCTGCACCAGAACCGAGTCCGGGTTGCGATGCTGGATCTCGACTGCATGGACCTGCACTATGTTTTCGCTATCGACAACATACACGGAGTTGTCGCTTAGCACGGCAGAATTCGGCAGTTGATATACGTTGGTAAAAGGGCTACCGGAAAATTCGGCCGACACAAAAGATCCTACGCGTAAAGGTCTTGTATGACGTTCAAGATCAAATGGCTGTTGCACTTCAGCAATTACATTGATCAAGCGGGTTTTCGGGTCGATCACACTGTCGATGCGTTCGATCCTGGCCGGCCAGGATAGTTTATGTGATCCGCTTTGGCGTAAATTCACTTCCAGGTTTTCCTGATCCAGTTTGTTCACGTCATTCGGGCTTAAGGCAAAACGCACCAAAACCTTATCGGTGTTCAGGATGGTGCCAATACTTGCACCGGTGCTGACAAAATTTCCGACATTGCTGCTGCGCGCGGTAATTATGCCGGCGTAGGGAGCTTTGATCTGAGTGCGTTTGAGATTGCGATTGGCTTGTTGCAATTCAAGTTCGCGCCGTCGCAAGCTGGCATTGGCGGTTTCCAGCTGTGGTTTACGTAAGGCCAGTTCGGTTGGTTCACCCAGATTGAGTTGTTCCCAGTCAATGCGCGCCTGTTCGGATCGCGCTTTTTCTTCCGCAATTTTTTGTTTTGCGTCGGCCAGCGCTTGTTTGGCTTGCGCTACGGCGACCAGATAATCCGCGGCTTCAATTTTTGCCAATACAGTATCTTTTTCGACTTGTTGACCGGTTTCAAGACAGTCACATAACCACACCAGGCGTCCGCTGACTTGCGCCGCCAGTTGTGATTCTTGCCAGGCTTCAACGGTGGCGGTGCTTTTTAAAACCGGTGCCGCAACGCCAGGGCTTACGCGCACGGTTTTCGCAATAATCTGTTTGGGCGGCGTGGCCTTGGCCACGGGTTCGGTTTTGCTTAATGCATTGACCTTGGATAGACCGATTGCCAGTACGATCAGTAGCAAGGCAATACCCATACCCGCAAAATGTTTGCGATTGAATTTTATGGCGGCGCTGCCGTTTTCCGTTTGCATGTTTTCTTCCTTGTCGTAATTGGATTGGTTAACTTGTTTCATAAGATGCCACCTGAAGAGGCTTGACCGGTAATTTCAGTTGCTGGTTGGCGGTTTAAAACCGACACCGAGGATCCAGTTCTACTGTCCAGGTCAGTTTCATTATCACCACCCAAGGCAACGTACAAAGACACGCGGTTTTGAAGGATCTGGTTTTGAATTTGAAGCAGGGCCTGTTCAGCGTTCAAGTACTGGGTTTCTGTACTTAACAGGGTATTGGCGTTGACCAGGCCTTTTTCATATTGTTGCTGCGCTTGCAGACTGGATTGTTTGGCGTAATCTCGTGCCGTGGTCAACTCGATCACCTGTTGGCGCAAACTGTTTTCACTTGCCAGGGTGGTTTCCACTTCGTTCATGGCGCGCAAAGCCAGATCAATGTATTCCAGTTTGGCGCGCTCTTGTGCATTCTTCTCCAGTTCCAGATTGCCTTTTAACGCCGACCGGTTCAGCAGTGGTTGCGAAAGATTCCCGAGTATTGACCAGACACTGAAATCTTTATCAAAAATATTTTTAAGATCAGCGGTATTAGTACCGCCCGAAGCACTCAACACAATGCTTGGTAAGAGCGCATTGCGGGCCGCCTGTACATCTTTTTCACTGGCTAACATTTGCAGGGCCGCTGCTTGCAAGTCAGGACGTCTTTCGAGTACTTGCGCGGGCACCCCAACTGTTAACTGTTCGGGTAAGGCGGGCAAACTGTGAGTAAAATCTGCATTGCCTTCAGGGTATTTGCCCAGAAACACTTCCAGATTCCTGACCGCGATCCGGCTTGTGTTTTGTTGGGTTAGAAGTGCACGCTTGGCGTTGGCCAGATCGCGTCTGGCCAGTTGTACGTCTAATGCATTGACCAGGCCACGTTTGAAAGAACGCACGGTGATGGCCTCGATGCGTTCTATGTTTTTGGTGTTTTGTTCGGCCAGTCTGAGTAATTCGATTTCGGTGAGTACATTGAAATAGCCCTTCGCAATATTGGCACTGAGTGAGAGTTTCGCAGCACTATAGAGCTGTTGACTGGCTTTCACGTAAAGCACATCAGCCTTGTTCTGGTCGCGCAATTTACCCCATAGATCGACTTCCCATTGACTACTCAGGCCCAGATCAAAATTGTCACCAATAATACTATTTCCGGATACATTTGCTTTGGATCTTGCTGCCGTCAATCCGGTATTCAGATTGGGTAAGCGTTGCCCACTTGAAATACTGGCGAGAACTTGACTGTCCAGCACGCGTGTCGCGGTGATGGCCAAATTCGGATTATTGGCATGACCCTGCTCAATCAGAAGTTCAAGTTCTTTGGAATTGAAATGCCTGACCCAGTGAATCCCGTCGACCAGTGCAAATTGTATGTCTTGCTCAAGGTTTGGGGCTGACTCAGTATTTTCCTGAGCGTAAAAATTCTCGGGTGTTTGAATAATGGTGGATTGCGGAGCGTTCACCACTGAGCGCAGAGGAACCAGTGAACACCCTGTCAGTGAACTTGCCAAAAGCAAAATAAATAACGAGCGAGTTAATTTCTGCGACATACCTTTACGTCCTTGTGGCAGTTTCTACGCCCAACAGAGCGCGGATGTTGTTAAAGATCATTTGTTCGGCAAACGCCATTTCTTTTTCACCAAATTCTTGCCATTGCATGCGTGCCAGCAAGGTTGCGCGCGCTACTTTAAGAATATGAATTTGCCCAAATATCAGAATACTCATCAAACGAGCTTCTTCAGTGTCTGGATCGATCTGTTTGATCATGGCGATCAAACGGGTGGTGATTTCAAACAGTTTACCCATCGGGCCGTTGTACATAATGTCAAAGGCAGCAGTCGGGTGTTGTTGTTCGCGCAGGATCATATTGGACCAATGACGTGTCAGTCTGGAGTTCATCATGTGTATCAAACGCGAGGTTATGCTTTCCAAGGCGGTCAATGCAAACTCGGTTTTCTGATCCTGATCTAGATTGCTGACATCGTCTATATGTTGAGAAATCTCTTGAATGATCGCGCCAAGACCCTGGCGCATTTGCTCGGCAATGTGTTCGAACACCGCCAGATACAAGCCTTGCTTGCCTTTGAAGTGGTAATTGATCAGAGCCTGGTTAGTGCCGGCAAGCTCGGCGATCTCGCGTGTGCTGGCGGCATCGAAGCCATCGCGGCCAAAGATTTCAAGTGCGGCTTCGATCAAGACATCACGGGTAATCTCGCCTCGCGATCGACCACAATTTTTGTTTAAGTATTTGGGGGAAGTTACTGTCATGTCAGGAATTATAATTAATCAAGTGATTAAATCATTCGATTAATTAATTTTTCCACAAGTCTGAATGGTTTTAATCAATAAAAACAATAAGATAGAAATTTGATTACGTAGCTCGGATTTCAATTACAATGCTGATTATCGGATATTTTCCGCGCAATCGAGCCATTCCATGACCAAACAAAAGAATCATTCAAACGAACTTAAGCGCTGTAACTGGGCCTATGCCGGCATGAGTGATGCCTATATTGAATACCATGACCAAGAGTGGGGTATGCCGGTTTACGACGACCAGACATTGTTTGAGTTTCTGGTTCTGGAAGGCGCTCAGGCAGGTCTATCCTGGTCCACAATTTTGAATAAGCGAGCCGGTTACAAGAAGAATTTTGCCAACTTCGATGTACATAAAGTTGCCCGTTTTACCCAAAAGCGCATTGATAAGATCCTGCAGGATCCCGGCGTGGTTCGCAACAAACTCAAAGTGAACTCGGCAGTAAGCAATGCCAAATGTTTTATTGAAGTACAAAAAGAATTTGGAACATTTTCAGATTACGTTTGGGGGTTTGTCGATGGAAAACCCAAAGTCAACAAATGGAAAACCATGCAACAAGTTCCGGCAAGTTCCAAACAATCTGATGCACTAAGCAAAGATTTGAAAAAACGCGGCTTTAAATTTGTGGGCAGCACGATCATGTATGCCTATATGCAAGCCACGGGTTTGGTCAATGATCATACGCTGGACTGTTTTCGGTATAAGGCGTGTCAAGGATAATGATGTTTAATGGGATTCTGACTGTGTGCGGAAGACAACAGGGGGATCTATTCGCGAGCAATTAAAAAAACGACTGTCACGCAGTCGCTTACGTCGCAGGAAATGGAGTCGGCGACGCAAACAACAATGGCTTCTCATCGCCTTGGTGATAGTGCTTGGATATTGCTTGCCCGACCCGGCAGTGATTCCGGTTGAAGGTGCAAGCCGGGCGAATTGGGACCCGCAAAGTTTTTGGTATTACCCCTGGGGTTCCTCAGTAACCCATAAAGGTATCGATATTTTTGCCGATCACGGCACGCCGGTTGTATCGGATGGCTATGGGATTGTTACCTTCGTAGGAACCTACACAAAAGGTGGCAAGGTAGCACTTGTGCTTGGTCCAAAATGGAAAATGCATTATTACGCACACATGTCAGAACACAAAGCGCATGCTTTTCAATTTTTGAGTCCAGGAGAAGTCATTGGCGCCGTGGGTGATACGGGTAATGCCAAAGGCAAACCGCCACATTTGCACTACACGGTGCGTTCAGTGATTCCGTATCCGTGGCGATTCAGTGCCGGGCCGCATGGCGCTCGCAAGATGGTGTATCTGGATCCAGGGGCAAGATATCCGGAGTAATATTTAGTTTTGATTTTTTGGTTTAGCTGTCGCCGTGTATGCTTGTACTTGTTCCATGGTTTTATCCACATCGCCGACATCGGTGATCAAGGGCATAAAACGAATCGTTTTATTTGCGTAATCGAGAAGCACGGTTAGCACGGGAACATTGGTTGCTTGTGCAATCACCGCAAATCCTTTTTTCCATTGGGTGACTTTTCCACGCGTGCCTTCAGGGGCAAGACCAAGGATCAGTTGCGGATGCTGATTGAATGCCTCAACCATTTGACCGGTCAATCCTTGTGAAGAACCCCGGTTAACCGGTATGCCACCGGTTGAGCGCATAAACCATCCCAGGGGAAATTTGAACAAGGTGTGTTTTCCAAAATAGGAGACGCGTAAACGCAGTTTGAAAACAGCCGCAATGGCGACAATGAAATCCATGTTGGAACTGTGCGGTGCGACCGGAAGAATCATTTGTGCAAGGTTAGGGACTTCGCCTTCAAATTTCCAGCCGAGAAATTTAAACACCGCGCTGCCGATTGCGGCGGTAAAGGCGTTGCCTTTTCTGGGGATGTTCGAGCCGAGTGTAAGGGAATCATTCATTCTTGTAATAGTTTAATCGTCAATTCAATAACTGATAAATAAAGCTGTGCAGTATGTATCCGTGCAAGGCACCTTATTCAGGCTTAAGTATATTATTTAACAGATCATCCTTCTTTACCCACAATTCATTTGTCCATTTCTGAAAATGCGCTTTAAATTCAGGGTCATTCTGGTAATCGCCGTGTAAGAATTCTTCCGGTATCTCAAACATATTGATTCGAACAATGACATTCTTGATCCTGTTTGCAAACAAGTCACTAAAAGTATTCTTTCCGGTGGGGTAAGCGATGGTCACATCAATCAGTTTTGTAACCGAACCATCCATGGCATTGAGGGTGAAAGCCGCGCCGCCAGCTCTGGGTTTGAGCAAATGTTTGAAAGGTGAGCCTTGTTTCTCATGCTTGGCTTGCGTAAAACGTGTGCCCTCAAAAAAATTGATTATGGAAACCGGTTTGGTTTTGAAATGCTGGCACGCCTGCTTGGTGGCCTCCAGATCTTTGCCTTTCATTTCCGGGTGTTTTTCCAGATACTCGCGACTGAAGCGTTGCATACGCGGGAAATCCAGTCCCCAAAAAGCAAAACCCAGAATTGGTAACCAGACGAGTTGTTTTTTGATGAAGAATCTCAGAAAAGGGAATTTTCCAGTGAAAAGGCGTTGCAAAACGACAATGTCGACCCAGGATTGATGGTTGGAGGCGATCAAATAAGACTCATTCTCGGAATACGCTACCGACTCGTCCCAGTGCACATCCCATTCAATATTCGTAACCCAATCGGAAATTCGATTATTGCCATAGACCCATTGCTCTCCAAGTTTCACCAACAGGTCATCAAAAAAATGTCGCAGCCGGCTTTTGGCGAAAATAATTTTGCATAACATCACGGGGTAAAAAAGTAACATGCCCCAGAACACCAGGTTCAGAATGAAAAGCAAATAGGCGAGCGGAACGCGAATAAATTTTGGTAAAAAGCCAAGCACCGGATCAGACCCAGTCTCGGTTGATTAAAAATTCAGTCAAGAGTTTTTCTTCTGCGCTACCGGGTTCGGCCTGATATTCGTACTCCCAGCGCACCAACGGAGGCATCGACATCAAGATTGATTTGATGCGTCCTTTAGACTGCAGACCGAATAAGGTTCCGCGGTCATACACCAAATTGAATTCCACATAACGACCGCGGCGATGTAACTGGAAATGTCTTTCACGTTCAGAGTATTGCGTATCCTTGCGATTATCCACGATCGGCATGTATGCCTTTATGTATCCGTCACCCACTTTTTGCATAAACTCGAAACACTTTTCAAATCCCCATTCATGCAGGTCGTCGTAAAATAGACCGCCAATACCGCGTGGCTCATTGCGATGTTTGACATGGAAGTAGTCATCACAGCGTTTTTTGAATTCCGGATAGACCGATTCGCCAAAGGGTATGCAAGCCTCTTTGGAGACCTGGTGCCAATGGATGCAATCCTCTTCAAAAGCATAATAGGGTGTGAGATCAAAGCCACCGCCAAACCACCAGACTTTGCCGCCACCTTGTGTAGCTGCTTCAAAATAGCGTACGTTCATGTGTGAGGTGGGCACATAGGGGTTGAGCGGGTGCATGACCACCGAGACGCCAAGCGCCTGGTATTCAGCGCCGACCAGTTCCGGGCGTGCCTGGGTCGCGGCTGGCGGGAGTTTCGTGCCTTTGATGTGGGAAAAGTTAAACCCGGCTTTTTCAAAAATAGAACCGTTGTTGAATACCCGGGATTCACCGTAACCTTGCAAAGGCTCATGTGGTGCCTTTTCCCAGGGGTCTTTAAGGAGTTGTCCTTGCTTATCGCGCTCGACCACATTTCGGCTTATGCGCTCTTGTAGATCCAGGAGATAATTTTTAACTTGTTCGATAGTTGTCATGCAATGCATTGTAGAAGCTTATATTAGTGAGGTCGAGCTATACATCTTGCAGGCATCGCTTTGCACAATATGAGAAGAGATTCAACGGATTCTATTTCCGGTTCTCGCATCAATAATCGCGCTTGGCTTGTCTGAGTCGCCAAGTGTTGATGGATAGATGTAATCCACTAGCTCACCAAACTGGTTTTCCAGTTGCCAGGCATGTTTGATGGGCGGTTGTCCACTGCGATTGGCACTGGTTGAGATCAATGCATGTCCCAGCGCGTCACATAATTCCCGGGTGTCTTGGTGAGTAGTGATGCGAATTGCGATACTGTCCCTGCCGCCAGTCACCAGTGAAGAAACGGTCTCGCTTGCAGAAAGAATTAAAGTTGTAGGTCCGGGCCAGTAATCGCGTATTGCATTCTCTTCTTCTATGGACAATAGCTCCAGATATTTTTGAACTTGTGCAAAACTTGAAGCAATAAGGATAAATCCTTGTCTGGCGTTACGCCCCTTGATTTCAAGGATTCGTTGTATGGCGTGATGATTGTCCGGGTCACAGCCAAGTCCGTAAACGGCTTCGGTGGCGTAGGCAATGACACCGCCGTGTTGCACAGTGTCGACGGCTTTTGCTATCTGAAATTGGGAGGGCATGGGTAGATTATATCGAATTACCAGTCAGCAATAGCATATCCGGAATCTAGCGGGTATTAAGCGAGCGAGAGTCCGGACAG